>JBEKCP010000567.1:0-3914 GCA_050014815.1 Thermoguttaceae bacterium
GGGCAAGGAAGAGGACCCCGGCCCCATCGAGTTGGTCGTTGTCGGCAAGGTCAAGAGCGTTGGCAAGGACCCGCAGAGCTACGACAACCCGTGGTCCCTCCAGGTCGAGAAGTGCCTCTTCGGCGACCCGTCGATCAAGGCGATTCCGAAGGTGACGGGCCCGTACTACCATGCCAGACCACGGGGCGACGGCCGCGGAGTGTTTGCCCTGAGCCGGAAGGACAACGGTCACGACACGGGTTGGGTCCTCCGCCACATGTACCCGGTCGAGGAGGAGAAGTGGCAGGCGGCGTTGGCCGCGGCGAGGTTCGATTTCACCGTGCTCTCCTCGACGTACGTCTTTGCAGGTCGCTGGCAGGGCAGCGGCCCGCAGGGCCAGGAGACGACCGACGAATTGTCCGCCCCGGAGTTGCCTCGGACCTTCGCCCCGGGGTTGCCTCGGAGCGAGGGCGCCGGGACCTTGAGCGTGGTCCGCCCACCGTTGGCGGCATCGAGCAACACGCCATGACCGCAATCGAACCACAGCCCGCCGCGCCGAAGCCCAGCCTCCGCTGGTATCACCCGACGCCCGACCGGCTGATCCTCGGCTTGCTGGCCCTGGAAGGATTGCTGCGGCTCTCGGAACGCTCCCGCTGGCTGCCCTGGCACAAGGGCTATGCGGTCCTGATCGCCGTGGCGAGCGTGGGTGTGTTTTTCCTACTCATGCTACTGTGGTATCTCGCTGCCCTGCTCTTCCGCTTGCGTTTCCAGTTCAGCATCCGTTCGCTGTTGGTCCTGACAGTCGCCGTCGCCGTTCCGTGCAGTTGGCTTTCATGGGAGATGAAGCGGGCGAGGGAACAGAGGAAGACAGTTGAGTCGTTTACGGAACTCACGGGGGCCGCGGGACATGAATGGGAGTGCGATAAGCACGGCAATTTCATACTCGATGTACGACCGCCCGAACCAGCCTGGCTGCGGAGTTGGCTGGGAGAGGATTTTTTCGGAGAGGTTGTGATCGCCGCCTTGCAACGCACGGAAGTCACGGATATAGGGCTGGCAGAGCTTCGAAGATTCAAGCATCTCCGATGGCTGCGGCTTCTCCTCACAGAGACCACGGATGCGGGCCTGGCTCAGATAGCTACGCTTACCGAACTCAAAGGCTTGTCGCTCGGCAACACGCGAGTCACAGACGTAGGGTTGGCACACGTCGCTGCATTGACGCAACTAGAAGAGTTGGACCTTGAAGACACGCAAGTCACGGACGCTGGGCTGACGGAAGTCGCAGGATTGGCCCAAATCCGAGAATTGTTTCTTGGCCGAACGCAGGTCACAGATACAGGCCTGGCGCACATCGCAGGGCTTACCCAACTCGATACCTTGGCGCTCAACGGTACGGGGATCACGGACGCAGGGCTCGCACACCTATCGCGGCTGGCCCACCTACGCTGGTTGTGGCTCAACGACACGCAGGTCGAGGGTGTAGGGCTGACGCAACTCGCCGGGTTGACCGAACTCCAAGTATTGCGGCTCGATGGCACACAAGTTACGGATACAGGGCTGGCACACGCTGCACGGCTGACCCAACTGCAATGGTTGTCGCTCGCTGGCACGCGGGTTTCAGATGCTGGCGTGGCGAAGCTCCGTAAAGCACTGCCGAATTGCCAGATCCTCCACTGACAAACCCACCACCATGACTCGTCGCCGCCTCCGCCTCACGCCCGACCGCTGCGTCCTCTCGCTGCTGGCCGCCGAGGCCCTGCTCGGGCTCTCCGATCGGCTCGGTTGGCCCGCCTGGCACAAGGGCTACGCGGTCCTGGCCGCCGTGGCAAGCGTGGGCCTGTTCTTCCTGCTGATGCTCCTATGGTTCGGCGCCGCTCTGGTCTTCCGCTGGCGATTCCAATTCAGCATCCGGTCACTGCTGGTCTTGACCGTCGCCGTCGCCCTCCCGTGCCGTTGGCTGGCGGCGGAGATGCGGAGGGCGGAAAAGCAGTCGGAGGCCGTAAAGGCGATAGGGGGTTGGGGCAGCGTAATCTATCGGGGGAATCCCCAAAGTGGATTGGAGCCGCCCGGCCCACCCTGGCTGCGGAATGTCCTAGGAGACGACTTCCTTGCGGACGTCCTCCTTGCCAGTGTTCATGACGACGCAGCGATGCAACACCTGAAGCATCTCACCGGCCTCGAAACACTGTGGCTTACGGTGTCAGGCAACGATGATGAACTGGGCCCGGTTAATGACGCAGGACTTGAGCACCTGGAAGAACTGGACCAGCTCAAAGAACTGATGATCTACGGTTCACGGATCAGCGAGGCCGCGCTGAGGCACATTGGCAACTTGAGCGGGCTAAGGGAACTTGACTTATTCGAGGCGCGAATAACCGGCGAGGGACTCCGCCACATCGGGAAATTGACCAAACTGGAAAGCCTTAACCTTGGCAACGTCCAGATCACTGACCGTGATTTGGGGCACCTCCAGGCATTGGCCCAACTCCAATGGCTCTCCCTTGAGGGCACCGGGTTCACTCCCGCGGGTCTCTCGCATCTCACAGGACTGTCACGCTTGACTGTTCTCTATGTCTCCGGCGAGGAACGTGCTGATGGACGATGGGCGCATGCCGCCCTGCCGTACCTGGCGAATTTCACAAAGCTGACGTTTTTGTGGGTTGACGGCTTGAGTGGCGAGGACGTCAAGAAGTTGCGGGCAGCATTACCGAACTGCGATGTGAACGTGCCTCAAGGTATGGTGGGGTACGGCGGTTCCTCGTCAAGCCCGACATCATTCCCGACACCGCCGGCAAAGGACGGGCCGCAAACTCTGCCCGCGCCCGATCAGCCTGGCGGCTGACCGGCAAGGGCGATTTCCGGGGCGCCCAGGCCGTCTTCCACAGCGAGGCGGAATACCTGCTCTCCGCTGACCGGAGGGCGGAGATTGCGGCGATCTACCTGGAGTTCGCCGACGCCTGTTTCCACCCGCCCAAGGAAGAGCAGAAGCCCGACTACGCCAGGGCGGTCGAGTTCTACGCCAAGGCCCTGGAGATGGGTCCGAAACCCGAAAGACGGATCGAAGTCGAGTTGCGATTGGCCGAGTGCCGGCAGAAGACGGGCAATTATGCCCAGGCGGCTACGGCCTACGCCAGGCTCAGCGCCGATCATCCGGCTCATCAAGGGCGATCGCTACAAGGACCGGAAGGAAATCCCCGAGGCGTACGACCTGCTGGGCAAGGCATACCGCTCCGAGAAGAAGTTTCCCGAAGCCCTGGCCGCCTGGCGCGAGTACCTGGCCAGGTTCCCCTCGCAGGAGGCTTGGATCGCCGTCCAAAACGAGATCGTCGAGACCGAAGACCAGCTGGGGGTGGAGCGAGAGCAGAGGCCCTGGAAGAATACCGCAAGCTGACCGAGGGCCCCGGCGCCGGCGAGGCCGGGCAGGCCGCCGCGCTGGTGGGCGAGGCGAGCGAGTCGCTGCCGGCCAAGAAGGATCTCGCCGGCGAGATCAAGCTGCCCGCCGGCGATGCGATTCGACGCTCCCGCGAAAAACACCTACCCTCGGCGATTTCCTGGAACTCGAGGCCTGCAAATGGACCGGGTGGCCCCGGGCGGTTTCCCGACCGGGGCTACCACAGACCCGTCCCTGAAAGAGCCCGTTGCGTCAAGGGCCTCCTGGCGAATTTTTGGTCGGAGTATCTCTTTTGCACCGGATTTCAGCGGTGCTTCTGGTCTCAAATGGTGCCAATGCATGGTAAACTGTAGGTGTCCGGAGAAACGGAATCCGGCTCTGCGGGGACGCAACCGGACGAGGGATATCCGGGCCGACGGTGCGCCAATGGTGCATTTGGCCCCTGGTGATCAAGGGTCGCTGGGGGCCGTTTTCTTTTCCACACCATTGGACACCGGAGTCATGCCTTGAAAATCCCGCGGCGAAGCCGCGTCTTGGGCGACCA
>JBEKCP010000568.1:0-6325 GCA_050014815.1 Thermoguttaceae bacterium
TTGTTGGCGGCGGCATTGAAGTTCAGGGTCTCCATGTTCAGAACCTGAATGCCTGGCGCCGGCAAGATCGGAAAGCCTTGCAAGTCCAGGTTGCCCGCCGATTTCGTCGGATCGGCGTACTGGAAGTTCAAGGTCCGTGCCGTGCCGGAGTTGTCGTTGACGATCAACTGGTCGCGGTTGGCGGATGTGTTGGGCGCGCCGCCCACGCCGAGCCCGCCATCGATCAGCAGGCTGGCCAGCGCGGCGGTGACGCCGGCGCCGGACCCAGGGTTGGTGGCGATGTTCAGGAAGAACCTGTCGTCGCCACCGAAGCCGTAGAAGGAGTTACTGGCGCTCAGGTTGTCGCCCTTGATGTTCCAGGTGGAATCGCCGCTGGAGCTGCTCGTGCCGTCATTGATCGTCGTGCTGACGGTGGCGGTGGTGTTGTTGATATTGTAGATATTCCCACCAGCCGTGCTGCCGCTGAGGGTGAAGTTCTCCAGTTGTCCCGCGCCCAGCGTCGCATCGTAGGTGATCAAGGCATCGCCCGAGGCTTGGACCTGCGTAGTGGCGCCCACCCTGGTCACGCTGTAGGTCTGTGCGGCCGGACCGCTCAGGTCGCTGATGTTGAGCGTGTCAGTGTTGGCCTGGGTGTCGAGATTGATCGGGCCCAAAATGCCGTTCAGATTGCCCTGGTTGGTCGGGGCATCGCTCGAGATATTGACCGTGTCGTTGCCGCCGCCGGTCTTGATGGAATAGGGATCGCTGACTTGCGTGCTCTGGATATTCAAGGTGTCGCCGCCCGAGCCGGTCGTCAGGTTGATGCCGCCGGCGAACGTTCCGCCGGTCGCCTTGTAGTTGATCGTGAAGGGGATGACGGTGCTGGAGATCTGGTTGTTGGTCACGAGGACCGTGTCGGGCGTGGCGCTGCCGCTCTCGCTGACGTTGAGCGTGTTCGAGCCCGCCCCTCCGTCGATGGACAACGTCCCGGCCAGCCCGGCCAGGTTGCCCGTGTCCGTCGGGGCATTGCTGGAGACGTTGATCGTGTCGTTGCCGGCCCCGGTGTTGATCGCGGTCGTGCCGCCGGTCAGCGTGCTCTGCACGTTGACCGTGTCGCCGCCCGAGCCGGTCGTCAGGTTGATGCCGCCGGCGAACGTTCCGCCGGTTGCCTGGTAATTGATCGTGAAGGGGATGACGGTGCTGGAGATCTGGCTGCTGGTCACGAGGACCGTGTCGGCCGCCGCGATGCCGCTTTCGCTGACGTTGAGCGTGTTCGATCCGGCCCCCCCGTCAATGGACAACGTCCCGGCCAGCCCGGCCAGGTTGCCCGTGTTCGTCGGGGCATTGCTCGATACGTTGATCGTGTCGTTGCCGCCCCCGGTGTTGATCGTCGTCGTGCTGCCGGCGACGGTGCTCTGCACGTTGACCGTATCCGCGACGGTGCCCGTAGTGACGCTGATACCGCCGGCGAAGGAGCCACCGGTCGAGTAGTTTACCGTGAACCCGAGGGCCGTGCCGGAGATCGCCGTGCTGGTCACCGACACCGTGTCGGCGGCCGCCAGCGTGCTTTCGGTGACGACCAACTGCTTGGAGCCCGTCGCGCTAGTGTCGTTGATAATACCGTTGAGGTACGGGCTGAGGCTCGGATTGCCGTTGGAGAGGTCCACGGTCAGCGAGTCGGTCCCGTCCCCCGTGTTGACGTTGATCGAGGTCGCGCCGGTGACCGCGCCGGCTCCGAGGGGAATGCTCAGGCTGTTCGTGCCGGAGCCGGTGGCCCCGTCGGCGATCAGGTTGGCGCCGATGGTATAAGTGTTCGCGAGGTTGGTATCGCTGATGACGATGTGGGTCTGCGGTGCGTCCAGCTTGATCGTCAGCGTGTCGTTCTGGACCGGGGCGTTGCCGGACGTGATGACGAGGGGAGTCGCCGCACCCGCCCAAGTGACGCTGCCGCTGAGGAGCGTTCGCTGTTCCAGGGGCTCGAACCGGAGGGATCGCTTCCCGTTTTGCAGTCCGGGACGGCGATTGCGCCATCGTTTCGAGGAGAGAGATACCCGCGGAGAAAACCTCTTGCCGGCCGACCTGGACGACGACATGATTCGACTCCCTCACTGCAAGCGGCTCATTGAAGAACAGGACTCGTGCCCGCTTTCGCCGCGACCCCAGGTAGGGCATCGGCGAAAATAGCATTGTCATCGTCCATGCCAGGGATGCGCATCGCAACCCAAGGTCGGGTGGAACTCTGGTGGCGATTTGGTGGAAGTCCGGAACCGGTCCCCCCCGTCGGAAGCCGGCCGGATCAGAAGGGCCGCCCGAACTCGTGCGAGGCCAGCCACTCCGGCCACACCAGCGTCCAGAAATCCAGGGCCAGTCCGTTCACCACGTACGCGTAGGGCAGCCAGCCGTAGCCGCGGTCGCCCCAGCCCTCGCCCATGGAGTTGGCGAGCAGAAGGGCCCCTCGCCAGGAGCGGATCCGCCGCTGGTCGTCGTAACCGACGGCCATGGCCGCCTGGCCCCCGCAGACGGCGTCAAAGACCGCACTTGACGGTCCGCAGAACGGCGTCGCCTTCCTTGCCGCGAGCATCCAGCCTCACGTACGCCAGTCCGGGGAATTTCACCGCCGAGGCGTAGGCGAACGCATCCGGCTCCCTCGCGAGGCTCTCGGGTTCATAGGGCCAGTCCTGCTCCCGGGGCACGCCGAAGCGGACGATGGTCTTCCAAATGGCCCGCAACTGCTCGCCGCCATCGCCCGTCTGGGAAAGCAGGCGACGTGCCGCGGCATGGATGAACGCTTTCGCAGGGTTGATGATTTGGCCGGTGGCCCGGCGCTGAAAGTATTGCAGCAGCGCCGCGCAGGCGCAGGCGGCACTGGCGCCGTGACGCCCCCGGTCTTCGATCGGCGGGCAGTACTCTCGCCAGTGGATCCGCTTGGGGAGCGACGTCTGCCGCTTCAGACCACCGAGCGTCTTGCGCACTTCCTTGTGCTCCGGCGTGTAATCCCGCGGATCGGGAATATCCGGGTGCCAACCGAGGCCGTAGGGCATTAAGGCGGGCATGGTGATCCGACCAACTCGGGCCCGGAGACCTGGGATACTCGAACGGGCAGCCGATGCTGCCGGCAACCTTTTACCACCGCCGGCGGCAACGCGGTACATGAGCTGTGGTGGAACTCTGGTGGCACTCGGTACTTCCGTGGCATTCGCTAGCCCCGCCGCGAACCGCCGCGCCCGTTGGTCTCGCCGGGGAGGACCCGTTCCCATCGGATCCCTTGGCCGGTCCCGTTGCCCGAAAAACGGATCAGCGGATGCTTCTGGTGGCGATTGAGCGAATTGATCGTGCTGTGCAACCGGCGTTTCGGATCCTGGTCGGTCTGCGGCGGGAGCGGATCGTGGATGTGGACCGGCCAGCCCTCCTCCTCGAACGCCGCAAGGATCCGCTCCTGGTTCTCCGCCGGCACTTTGAATTGCTTCACAACTACGTCGCCCATCGACAGCTCTTGGCGGTCCGGACACCATTTCGGTACCAAGGGTTTCGTCTGGCTATTGGGAATGGGCCCGATTTGCGGCTCGGCCGGCTCCCAGGCAGATCCGTCGTGTTCGGGCAAGCCCCGGGCAAAAGCCAGTCCTTCCGCCGTCAGCACAAAGCACGTGCTCTCCACAAAACTCAAGGGCCGGTCGGGCCGAAAAACCCGGCAGGTGTCGCCAACAGTTGTCACTTCTCGGGCATGCTCCACTAGATTCTTACAAACCATCCAACGCAAATCATTCTTGTTCAGCCCCAGTTCGTGCAGACTCTGAATCTCGACGGCGAAATCCCAAGGACTGCGAGCCAATTCCTGGGCAAACTGCCACGCTTCCACAAGATACCAGAAGGCTGCCTGTACTCGTTCATGGACCGGTAGGGAGGCATCAGCCCGGGTGGCACGTGGTTCCGGACCGGACCACGCGGCGGCGTCCCATGCAGCTTCTGGCACACAGCGTCTCATGGTGTCCCTAATCAGAGCACGAATCTGATGCACACATTTCCAATGCTGCCCATCTTAACATCAGTTTCTGCTGTGGTCCATAGCTTGAATTCTGGATCACTGCTACCGGATTTGGGTCGTCTTGGCCTTGCTGGCCATTTCTTCCAGACGGGCGGCCTTGTCTTTTTCGCCGAGATGCCGGTGCATCGCCGCAAGGTTGCCGTAGGGCACCGTCAGGGACGACTTCGGGAGCGTGCCGCCTTTGACGGCCGCCTCCATGAGGTCGGCGCCGTGCTCGGTCAACTTGAGGCCCTTGGGGCGGTCCCCCGTCTCCCAATAGGAGACGCCCATGCTGACGAAGGTTTCGCCGAGTCCGCCCAGGTCGCCGAGGATCTCCGCCGGCGGCGACTTTCCCAACAGCGGCACGGCCTTCTCGAACCAGACGAGCGCGGCCTTATGGTCGCCGTTGCGAATGGCATGAATGGCGCCGACCCGAAAATAGAGCCGCCCGGAAATGTAGGTGGCCGTAGCCGACTGGTTCTGCCGGCCGCTCTTCTCCAGGCAGGAAATCGCCAGCTCGCCGAACCGGAGCGCCGCCGGCTGATCAGAGCGCATCTGGTAGACCTGCAGGGTGTCGTAGAGGGCCATGGCCAATTCCCATTGGACCTGCGACTTGCGGATATGGTCGGGGGTACCCTCGATCAGGGCTTCGCCCGAGCGGATTGCCAGCTTCACCCAGGCCGATGGATCGAGCTTCCCCCGCAAGCCCACGTCCGCCGCCAGCGCCCGGGAGGCGACGTGGAAGCGGCACAACGGGCTGTTGCCCTCGTTCTTGACGAGGTCGTCGGCCAAGGCCGCGGCCCGGTCAAGCTGCTCCCCGGCCGGCTTCTCCTGGCGCTGGCCCCAAGCGAGGTCGTGAGCCATGCCGAGACAAGCATCCACGAGCACCTCCTTGGCCGCAATGCGGATGGCCGGATGCTGGTTGGCTACCAGGGGTTCCGCCGCCTGGAGTGCCTGCGTGTGGAATTGCATCGCCTGCTTGAAATCGGGCGGACTGGCCGAAGCCTTCAGGTCCCCCAGCAGGCACAGGGCCCGGGCGCGGACGTGCGGCCGCTGCTGGCTTGCGCGGAGGGCCTTCTCCGCCTCGGCTATGGCGTCACGCACGCGGCCGGCCTGGGCCAATGCCTGGGCGTGCGTCAAGAGGTACCGGCAATCGCCGGGCTCCAGTTGGGCCGCCGAACGTGCCGCCTGCAGGGCCTTCTCGCAATCCCCCAGAAGCGACGACGCGCGGCTTTCGAGCCAATGGGCGCGGGCATGGTTCGGATCGAGCTTCAGGGCCTCGCCCGCGTCGTGCAGGCTGAATTCCGGACGAATGTCGAGATTCGTTTCCGACCGCAAGACGAACGGGTCGGCCGTGATCGGCTCCAGAACGATGCCGGTGACCTTCTTGAACGTCTTGCCCGGCTGGCCGACCGGCTCGAACGTAAACAGCACTCCCCGCTCCGGATAGGCCTGCCCGAGAATCTCGCCCAGATCGTTGGAGACCATGACCGGCTGGACCTTGCCAAGCTCCAACTGCTCGGCCAGACTATCGGCCGCCAGCGGTTGCTCCAGGCGGATAACCACCGACGTTACCTTTTCCGCCCGGTAGCTCACCTCGACGTGCGCGAACGGCTTGACGGCATAGAGCTGAACTATTTGGTTGTCCTGCTTGCGACTCTGCTTGGGCTGCCCCCACGCCTTCTCGACCTCCGCCGGCGTGCTTGCGCCCGGCGTCACGCCTTTGAAGCTGGTGACCTCGGTCTCCGTGGGACCGAGATTCTGTGGCTCGGGCACGGGAGCGAGCGACTCCGGGGACTGGCCGAAACGGACCACGGCCGCCGGCCTCTCTCCGCCGGCCTTGCCCGGGTCTGGCTCGACTTTGCCGGTCGCGGGTGTCGGCTTCGGGTCCCCGGCATTGGGCGGTTGCGGCCGCGGCGGCGTTTCTATCGTCCAGGACAAGAGTCTGATCGCCGGGCCGTCGCTCTCGGGCAGCGGCTGCGCGAGTGGCTGCCCCCACAACACCCCCGTGCTCAAGGCCAACCACACAACCAAGAAACCGAAGAGCCGGATGACTTCAGCCGTCATTGCACGTTCCTCCTTGAACGTTGCCCCAGAACGAGAATTACGAATGCCGTAGTCTACCTGGGGCCATCCAGGCGAGTCCATACGGGATTTGCGATTTCAGGGTAGTCTGGGACAAGCCGGGGCTTGGAAGGTGCCCAACGCCGGGGGGGGGAAAGTCCGCAGATTACGCAGATTAACGCAGACTCACATGATGAGTGCTCGAATCTGCGACATCTGCGGATAATCATCCTCGGGCCGTGCGAATGAGAAAACCGCCCG
>JBEKCP010000569.1:0-3895 GCA_050014815.1 Thermoguttaceae bacterium
GGTCCGACAACGACGGCATAGCTGGTTGTTCCTCTCTCGCGAGCCTTCGCGTCTTCGGGGCACGCATATTCGGACGGCATTTCCGGGATGAGTTTGCTATTGTTCGGGCCGTTCCATGGCTCCTTAGGGTCGTATGCGGCGTACAAAGGTCCGTAGCGCATAGACGGCAAGAGGAAGAGCCGCCAACTGCGCCGCGGTCCACTCTCGGCGTCGGTCTCAAAGACCGGCGGCAACTTTCCAGCGCCGTTCGCGTGCTGTTCCAACAGTAGCCCGATCTGGTTGAGATTACGCATGCACCTCGCGCGGCGAGCCAACCCACTAGTGTCATAGACGGGGTAGAGTGCGACGAACGCGCAGCAATCGACGGCCACCACCAGGGCCACGCGCCTCGCCGTCGCCGCGGGTGACCTGGCCTTCTGGGCGAACACGACCCCTGCCAAAAGGGCCGCCGCGACGGCGAGGCCCCAGAGGCCGAACAGCGAGAGCGAAATCGAAGTGAGGGTCACCGCCCAGAGCAGGTCCGCCAGACTGAACTGAAACTTCCCCCTCATGCCAACGATTATCCCCGGGAAGATGCTCAGTCGCAAGGTGCGGTGAGGGGATTGCGGATTTGAAATTTCAGATTTCAGACTTGAGATTTCGAATTGAGGAGCGCGAAGTCAGACCCCCCCGACGCAGTCGGGGGGCTTTCCCCAATCCCCAATCCCCCATACCCTCCCCTCTCACGCCCCGATCACCCACCGGCGCGTCACGTAGTCCCGGACCACGTAGCGGTCGAGGTCCTTGCCGGCGGTGAAGAAAACGCGGCCCCGCGCCTATTCCGGTTCATAGCTGGTTTTGGACATCAAGCTCAGCGGCACGGCGGGTCCCGGCATGACAGGCTCCTGTTTTTCTCGTTTCTGGTGTTCGAGGCGCCGGCCGCCACCGGTCGGCGTCTTCGTTACTTCGGTATACCCATTGGGGACAGGGCCAGTCCGATCAGTGCCCCGCCGAGCACTAGCCAGAGTGAGCTCACGCGGAAGCGGATCAGCAGTATCCCGCTGACAATCGCTATCAGAATGGTCGTGGGATCGCGGATGGCCTCGACCCCGAGTCGCAGGCTGACGAAGGCCATCAGGGCCAGCGCGGCGAGGTTGACGCCGTCGAGAAATGCCCCGGCCGTGGCCGAGCGCCGCAGCCGCGGAAAGACCGCGCCCCCCGCGGCAATCATCACGAACGAGGGCAGGAAGATGCCGACCGTGGCCAGAACGGCGCCCGAGAGCCCGCCCTTCAGGTAGCCGATGAACGTGGCCGTGGTGAAGAGCGGTCCGGGCGTTACTTGCCCGACCGCCGTGGCGTCGAGGAGTTGCTGCGGCGTCAGCCATTTCCAGCGGTCCACCAGGTCGCCTTCGAGGAAGGCGATCAGGACATAGCCGCTCCCGTAGAGGACCGACCCGATCTTGAGGAAGTAGACGAATAAAGGCCCGAGTCCGCACGGGTGGGCTCCTTCGTCGGGGCTTGCGGCCTGGATGGCCGGGGCCAGGTGGATCAGCGCGACGATGCCGCCGACGGCCAGTGTCAAGGCCAAGAGCGATCGCCAGGATCGGCCGCGGGCCACTCGAATGCCGTGCGCCAGGGCAACGACCAGCCCGGCCGCGAGCACCAGCGACAAGGGGTCGAGGCCCAGCACGGCGGCGGCCATGGCGGCGGCGGCTACCGCAGCCGACCACCAACTCGTGATCGCCCGGCGGCCCAGTCCCCAGAGCGCCTGGACGATGACGGCGATGACGACCGGCTTGATGCCGTAGAGCAACCCGGTCGCCTGCGGCAACTGCTGGAAGCGGAGGTAGGCCCAGGCCAGCGCGGTCACGATGGCCATGGCGGGGAGGATGAAGCAGGTGCCGGCCAGGACCAGGCCCTTCCAGCCGGCGCGGCGGTAGCCGACGTAGATGGCCATTTGAGTGGAGTTGGGGCCGGGGATGAGGTTCACGGCCCCCAGCATGTCGAGGAACTCGGCGTGGGTGAGCCAGCGCCGGCGGCGGACGAACTCGTCCTCCATCATGGCGACGTGGGCGGCCGGCCCGCCAAACGCCGTCGTCCCCAGGCGGAGGAAGACCCGGGCCACTTCCCAGGTGGACGTGGTCGGCGGCGTGGTTGGCGACGAAGGTTCGTCCATAGGTCCGTTCATGCATCGCGGTTTAGCGGGCGACCATGCTTCGCATGGTGCCCTGCCCGCCGTGTGAATCGTGGGCCGATCGGTACACGGCGGGCAAGCCCGCCCGCTAAACGTTCTCAACCCGACTCGCCAGGTGGCGGTGGCCCAGGTGCCGCAATTCTGCCGCAAGGAACACGGCTGTCAAGAGTGACGCGGTGAAATCGGCGACGGGCATGGCAAACCACACCCCCTCCAGGGCGAACCACCGCGGCAGCAACAGGACGGCCGGAATCAGCACCAGGACCTGCCGGGAGAGCATCAGCAGCATCGCGTGCCGCGGCTTCCCGATCGCCTGGAAGTTATCACGCCGCGGCGGGGCGGTCGAATCAGGCGGCGGTTAGGGATTTGGGGGACAAATTTGCAATTTGCAATTTGTCGTCCCATCTCTTCTCTCACCCGTTCTTTACACGGTGGGCAAGCCCGCCCGCTAAACGCCCTCCGCCCTACCGGTGTTCCCTGAGTCGCCGCCGCGGCGCGGTTGCGCCGCGGCGGCGCTCAGCACAAAGTTCCACCGCGAAGCACCTGCCGGAGCGGCTGACCCAAAAGCCGCTGGCCCGGCAAGCATGTTGCTCCTGCCCCAAGGAGGGAGGGGAAGCGCCCGGTTCTCGCGAACCCGGCGCTGACGGCGAAACTCGCAATGGTTTGTCAGGGTCCCTTTCTTGTGTTCGTGTTCCTCGCTACGCGCTGCGGCGCTCCGGATAGCGCCCCAGCGCCTCGACCAGGCGTTCCATGTCCATCGTCCGCGATCCCTTGACCAGGATGACGTCGCCGGGAAGGATGACCTGCCCGAGGTAGGGCAAGGCGTCTTCGACGGTGTCGCACGGAATGGTGCGGGCGCGGACCATGCCGGCGGCGCGGGCGCCGGCCGTGACGTGCCGAGCAAATTGGCCGCAGGCGATCAGCAGATCGGCGCCCCCGAGATCGACGACCTGCTTGCCGAGTCGCCAGTGGAAGGCGGCGGACTCCGGGCCCAGCTCGGCCATGTCGCCGCAGACGACGATCCGGCGGCCGGGGGCGTCGAAGTCCTGGAGCAGCTCCAGTGCCGCCCGCATCGCCGTCGGATTCGAGTCGTACGCGTCGTTGATGACCGTCGCGCCGCGGATCTCGATCACTTCGCACTGCATGGGCGCCGCCTGGAACCGGGCCATCGCCCGGGCGATGTCCTCCAGGTCGAAACCCATCATGCGGCCGGTGGCCACGGCGGCCAGCACGGCGGCCAGGTGGTGCCGCCCCCAGACGGGGACCGAGAATCGCGCCGGGGCGATCTTCCCGTGCGGCGCATCGCCCGAAATGCACGGCTCGCCGATGGCAATGCAGAAGTCCAGTTGCCCCTGCCTCTTTTCGACCTCGACGGCCCGCAGATGGCACCGGGGGTTGGAACCGACCCACGTGATCGGGGCGGCGCACCGCGAGGCCACGGCGTGCAGCCAGGGGTCGTCGGCCAGGACGGCGTGGCCGTCGGGGGGCAGGGCGGCCAGGAGCTCGGCATTGGCCTCGGCGACGGCCTGGCGGCTGCCGAATCCGCCGAGTCGGGCCTCGCCGATCGGCATGATCACGCCGACCTTCGGCCGGCACAGCCCCGCCAGCTCGGCAATCTCGCCCGGCCGGCTCGCACCCAGCTCCAGCACCGCGTAGTCGTGCTCCGGCGCAAGCTTCAACATGCTCAGCGGAACGCCGAAGTGGTTGTTGAAGTTCTTCGGA
>JBEKCP010000570.1:0-3894 GCA_050014815.1 Thermoguttaceae bacterium
CAGAGGCCGACTCCAGCCTGGTCCAGACCCTCCGGGAGACCGTCCGCTTGGCCCGGATTGAACAACAACGCCTGATCGCCGCCGCGCCGAGCCGCTACGCCAAGCGAGTCACGGGGGCGGCAAGTTATGGCTCGCAGTCTGAGGCCGACGGCGACGACACCGGGCCCAACGAAGAGGGCGGCACGGGCTTCTACGCCCAACGGCCCTCCGGCAGATACGCCAATCCTTACGCCCGATTGGGCTCGGGGGCCGCAGCCCCCGGCGTTCCCGGCGGTGGCGGCGGGTCTGGCGGAGTCCCAGGTGGTGTTCCAGGCAGCGGCGTTCCCGGCGGCGGCGCTCCTGGTGGTATTCCAGGTAACGGCGTCCCCGGCGGCGTGCCTGGCAATGGCGTTCCAGGTAACGGTGTCCCAGACAATGAGGTCCCGGGCGGCGCGCCTGGCAATGCCGTTCCAGGTAATGGGGTCCCGGGTGGCGGCCCTCGTGACGGCGTCCCGGGCAATGGCGTTCCCGGCGGCGGTGGTGTCCCCGGCAGCGGTGCTCCGCGTGTCGACGCGGCCGCTCCCTTCACACCCATCACACCATCCGACCCTTCACACCCTGCACCTTCAGACCCTTCACACCCTGCCGCACCGGGCGGCGTGCAATTGCCCGACGGCTACGTCGCCGGCCGGCCCGCCGGGGATCTGCCCCCCGCGCGCCCGCTTGCGGGTCGCCCCGCGGACCGCAGCCCGGACGATTCGCAGTCGCCGGGCGCGCCCATTGCCCCATTGCGCCCCGGCGAGTGGCGGCCGAGCGAGGACGCCCCGCCTCCCAAGCGCGATCGAGACTCGGACGACAAGAACCGTGAGAAGAAGCCCAAGCCGATCGACAAGCATGCCGACGATTGGGCACTCCGCAAGGCCACGCAAAACTCGATTGCCATCAGCCGGCCCATCCACGTCAACCTGTACGCGGATCGCATCGAGATCGTCCCCGAAGCGGGAAACGGTTCCCCCAAGTCCATCCCCATAACAACCAGCACTACGCGGACGATCGACCCGCTGGTTGCTGCCATCTGGGAGCAAATGGACGCTTGGGGCATGGCCGGCAAGGGCATGTATTGGCATCCGATCCTCAGTATCTACGTCGCCCCGGGCGCCGAGCAGCGCATGGACGACCTCAACCGCCTGCTCCGCGGCAGCGGATTGACCTTGCAGAAGAAACCATGACCAACGCAGCACGTGTCGAAACTGAAGCCGTCAACGCCGATTCGTTCCTCGACATCGTCGCCAGCATCGTGAGCATCATGATTATTATGGTGCTCATGACGGGGCTGAAGATCCGGCACGCACCGGTCGACGCCGCGGACATCGAGGAGGCCGTCGGCACGGACCCCGAGCTGGCCCGGGAAATGTCCGACGAGCAGACCATGCGCGGCGACGTCCTCAAGCTCGCCGGCGAGATCCGAAAGGTTCAGCAGGAGACGTTCGTCAGCCAACAGGAGCGGGACGTGTTGGCCACGGTGGTCCGGACGTTTCAGCTACAGGCCGAGCAGTCCCGCGAGCATGCCGAGGGCCCGACGCCGCTGGACCCGGTCATGGCCGGCAAGCTGGTCGATGCCCGCAACCGGCTGGAGGAGGTCCAACAGCTCTGCTTGGCGATTGAGCGCTCGCCGGCTGCGTCCGAGCGGATCGAGAGTTATCCCACGCCGCTGAGCCGGCCGGTAGACGGCCGCGAGCTTCATCTTCAGCTTCTCCACGGGCGGATCGCCTACATCCCGCTGGACGAGCTCCTGGCGCGATTCAAATCGGATGCCGAGCGGAAGGTCCACAAGCTGGCCGACTCGCCGGAGTTGACCGAGACGGTCGGCCCGGAGGGCGGCTTCCGGCTCCGCTATACTCTCGAGCGTCACGAGGTCTCGGCCACGGAAGCCCGCCACAGCGGCCGCGCGGGGGCCTACGTCCGCCTGAAACACTGGACCCTGATCCCGGTCGACGAGCATCTCGGAGAGACCGTCGAGGAGGCCCTGAGCGAGGGCTCGCAGCTCCAGCAGGCGATCACCCAGCGGCGGGTCCGGGGAGCAACGGTCACCTGCTGGACCTATCCGGACAGCTTCGACACCTTCCGCCGCTTGAAGAAGGAGCTCTATCGGATGGACTTTGCCGTAGCGGCCCGGCCTCTGCCGGAAGGCGCACCCATCGGCGGCTCGCCGGAAGGCGTCCGCTCGACCGCGGAATAGGCGCCTCGGACCTGGCGGCGCACGCTGGAAAAGCCCGCCGACTGCGTCGGCGGGTTCCGCTGCTTTGCCCACATACGGCGGGCAGAAACCGGAGGTTCAACCGGCGAGTGGCGCCTAGATCATTCTTTTCACCGAAGACGGCGCCTGGACTATTCTACCAGCCCTTTCAGCATCCACAGAAGATAGAAGAATAGCAGCCAGGCCAGGCCGAAGGCAAACGTAAGTAGCCACATCACCATCCCGTTGTGAAAGCGCAACACGACCCTCGTCGTGAGCAATCCTGTCGCGAGCACGAAGAAAACGCTCGTCAGCACGGCCCAGAGCACGGGGAATTTGATCGCGAGCGCAACATAGCCGACCACCAACATGCCGACAACCATGAAGGCGGCCTTGTGCCAAAGGACAGCATCGAGATCGTTTTTACCGTTCATCAGAGTTTGCCCTAAAGACCTCATCTGCAAGGTGGGACTCGCAGTGAGGGCAGATGCGCGTGCGTACTGAATTCATTCTGCCGCAGTTTGGGCAGGTCCGTTGACGGTCATCACGCGTAGCCGCATGCCTGCCATCAGCAATCGCGCGGGCTAAGAACCCCAACAACAGAACAAAGAAAATGATGGCGGTGGCCGCAACGTAGAAAAACGCCTTGAAAGGGAAAGGACCCATGAGCATGTTGCCGCCTCGCCGCCGGTGATGGCGTCACATCACCTCCAACAAGATTATTGACAGAAGATTTCACGCAAAGGCGCTAAGCAGCTAGAGAAGAATGGTGGTGCTGCGCCACCCACCTTTGTTCTTTCCTTTGCTCCTCAGCGCCTTGGCGCCTTTGCGTAAAATATCTCCCGTCTCGATCCGACCTCCATGGGAACGCCTCTCAACAAACGCCAATATGCCCCGGCCGGTGCGGAACGTCAAGCGTGGCGCCCCTCATCCCCTGCCCCTCTCCCGAAGGGAGAGGGGAGACCGTAGGCGATCAGCCGCCGGAGGACTTCGGGCGAAAGCTCGTCCAGCCGGTCGATCACCAACTCGGCGTCGGCGAGCGATTGGCGGGTCCGGCCGGTACTGGCCAGCCCCACCGAGGCCATGCCGGCCGCCCGGGCGGCGGCAATCCCCACCGGCGCGTCCTCGATCACCACGCACCGCCCCGGCGGCGCCCCCAAGCGCTCGGCCGCCAACAAAAAGACCTGGGGATCCGGCTTGCCGCGGGTCACGTCGCGGCCGGTCACGACCGCACCCAACAAAGGGCCCAACCGCAGCCGGTCCACCACCAGTTCCACGTTCTCCGACGGCGCCGACGAGCCCAATGCCAAGGAGAAACCCTGCCGGCGGAGGTCTTCCAGGAGGGCCAATGCCCCGGGCATGACGGGCACCTGCGTCTCGATGATGCGGCGGAAGGCGGCCTCCTTCCGGGCGTCCATGGCGGCGGTCTGCCGCTCGGAGACTTCCAGCCGCTGGCGCGCCCAGAGCGTTGCGATGACCTCCCGGCTGGTGCACCCGAAGGTCGCGGCAAAATCCTCTTCCGTGAAATCCACCCCCTCGGCCCGGGTTACCTCCAGCCAACTCGCGTAGTGCGCCCGGTACGTGTCGACCAGTACGCCGTCCATGTCGAAAATCGCCGTATGGTTACTCATGGTGCCACCTGGACCCGCAAGGGAAACGTGCAATAATCCCTATTGGGG
>JBEKCP010000571.1:0-3884 GCA_050014815.1 Thermoguttaceae bacterium
ATCTCTGCTGCGAATAGGTGGTTGGTGTCGGCGGAGGGGAGCCCCACTCACCGGCCGTGCCGGTGAGTGGGGCGTCTGCCGGATCACGACTGATGTCTTCTTCCTGTTCAGGATGTTCCTTCAAGACGGGAGCGAGTACCACTATGGACCCTGATGAACGCCTGTTGCGAGGACTGGCAACTTCGTCATCCTGTCGCTTTGGAACTTCAGCGCCATACGAGTTGGGGGCAGTACAGGTGCGGCGGGTGGGCTTCGCCGAAATCCCTGTCGTGGAAATCCCTGTCTTCTGTCATCGCCGGGACATCTCTGCGCTGGTCCCCATCGTCCGGCAACACGTCTTCGCCGAGTTGGAATCCGCCCTGATCCCCAGCCGCATCCTCGCCTTCACCCCGGGCGTCAGCGTGGGGCGGCGGCGAAGATTCGTCGACCGCAACGAGTCCAGCCCGACCCTGGGCAAGACCAAGGTGGGCGAGTATGTCGAGTTTCGGTTTGAGATCGACGCCAAGCACGTCGACCTGTTCGAGTGGCCCCGGCCGACCGAGGGGCGAATACCGGAGGTGAAGTGACCGCCGACTGATGTCAACAAGAGAACACCCCAGGGACCAAGCCATGAACCTCCTGACCCTCACCGATGCCAAGTTGGCCGCCTTTCATCGCCAAGCCGCCAACGAGATCGCCCGCCGAGCGAAGGCCGCCACCAACGGCTACGACGCCGCCAGCATCATCCATGGAAACGAAATGGTAAAACGGGCCGTGGTGGTCGCCGCCGCCGGGGGCCACTCGCTCCTCCTCGTCGGGCCGCCAAACTCCGGCAAGACCATGCTCCGGGCCGTCGCCCTGGACCTTGGCCTCGGCACCACCTTTGAGGTCCGGCCCTGCCCGTGCGGGTATAGAAGTGATCCACGCCGAGCCTGCCAGTGCGGTTACAAGCAAATCGAGCGACACCTTCGGAACCTGCCCGTCGCCGACATCAACGTCGAGGTCTGCCCTCCGGCCCTGCGGGAAATGAAGTCGCCCGGCACGACGCTGACTGAAATGCGCCACCAGATCGACGGCAAGACCGCCTACGAGTCCTTGGAACTGGATGAAGACAGCCGCAACTTGCTCAAGGCGGCAACTGCGGAGCTTGCCCTGGACGCCGATGCCCTGTCCCGAATCATCGCCGTCGCCAGGACCATTGCGAACCTCGACCGAAGCGAGCGGATCGAGGCACGGCATCTCTGCGAGGCCATCAACTACCGGGCAATGAGGCGGTGAGGAGCAACTGATGTCCCACGATCTCAGTTTTCTGAAAGCCGAGATTGCCAAGGTGCAATTGGAACTCACGGTCTTCCGTGACGAGTACCTGCCGGTGTTCCTTGACCTGCCGCCCTATGATACCCCACACAGCGTTGCGGCCCAGGAAATCGAGGACTCGAATCGGCTCCTTCCCTGGTACGAGGCCGTCACCAAGCTCGGCGAGGCCCTTCCACTTCCCGGCACGCACATTGCGGCCCTCAATGCGGAAGACTTCAAGCAGTTCATGTTTCAGGAGGCGACCCCCGCCTTCTCCATTTCCAACGGCAGTATTCGTTGGCGTATCGGCCTTTTCAGCGGCATGGGGTGGATATACGGCTTCTGTCAGCCACCGTGCATGGAACGAAAGGATAGCACCGAGGACCAGGAACGAGAGTTTCTGGCGAAACTGCCGCAGATCAAGACATGGTTGATGGGGCTTCCGGTCACCGAGTGTTTGCTTTTCAATTCCCTTTGCATGGTCCTTCCCTTCATTGCCGACGTTGATCCGCCTTTCGTAAAGCTGGCACTGGATCTCGACACGTGGCGATCCATCGTCAGCACCAACACCGCTATTTCGGAATTGCAGCGGCAGAAAGAGTTGGATTTCATTGACAAGTTCTACTTTGGGCACGTCATCAATAATGCGATGCTTCACGTCTTTGGAGCACTGGGCAACAACCACTTCATGCTGATCCGAGATTACCTGGACCATCCTTGCCTCTACGGCGGCTACACCCACCTGATGCCACACTACCTGTTCGCTCTGCTGTTCCAGAAGGTGTCGATCCTGCGGCAACTTGCCACCGAGCAGCCGCCGAAAGCCGACTGATGTCTGGGCACGGGATGCTGAGCGAGCGATTCATCGAGGCGATTTGGGAGTAGGTCATGTATGTCTTGGTCGCCATCGTAGCCCTGGTTGGCCTCTGGCTGGGATACGCATTCGCCCGTGGTTTCATCGAAGGATTCTGTGAAGAGATGCGCCGTAGTGAATGGCGAGAACTGAAAGGCGTGTGGAGGGAGTGCGAGAAGGACGATTCACTTCGCAACTTGTAACATTTTTCAGAACTGGAAAATAATCGGCGTTTCCGCAAGAAGCAAAGGTGGTCCCCCCCACCTATAGGCCGCCTCTACGGGCGTTTTTCTTTTTCATGGCGGCGAGCGTATCTATTGAAGATGGGGGAACGATGATCTACGAGTTTGAGCACTTCCTGTTGGAGCATGGCTTTGCCCGAGTCATGCGGATTCTGTGGGGGGACGTGCCGAACGTGCAGCAGATCGGCATTCTCACGGCCAACAACCCCAATTACCGGCAGCTTCCGCAGGCGGAAAACGACGAGCGTAACCGCAGCCTCATGCACCAGTTACGGGCAAGCAACTACGGCCCCATCAAGATCAAGGGGAAGTTTACCGGAGCGACTACCGGACGAGAGGAGGACAGTTTCCTGGTGCCGCATATCAGCCGTGAGGCAATCCTGTCTCTTGGACAGCACTTCGGGCAGGGCGACGTAATCTGGGGCCAGAAGAAGGCGGACGAGGAGGGCAACCCTTACTTCGACTTCGAGTGGATCAACTGTGAAACGGGGTTCACCACCCAGCATCGTTACGTGGCAATGAGCGGAGGCGGGATACCGGCTCGGGCAGATGCTTACTCCAAAGCCAGGGCACGGAAGTTCGTCATCCCCTTCTGGGATGACCCCTACAAGGATTATCTTCCCGGCGGCAAGAGGGGAACCGTGGAACAACCAAGCCATATTGCCGCCCTGCGCCCCAGTGCTCGTGACCGAAGTGCGGACCAGTGGAAATCCAGCCTGCAAACCCTTCTCCAAGCAGCAAGGGCCGAATCGATTGAGCCGAATGTCACACTGGAGGTCGTCCGGGTCGAGCACGGCGGGGGTGACGTGTTGTTGTCGGAGAAATTGCCCCACACGACTGATGTCACGACTCTTGTTGAAGAGATCCGGGCAGAGGAAGAGTTCCTCTACGATCCGAACGTCACGGGCAAGCGACATTGGATCGCCCGTGGCACCGTCGGAATGGCAATTGAGAACATTCAGACACTTCTGCACTCCAAGGGCAGGAACACGTGATGGCAACGAACCTCTCGACCTACTTCCGGCAGCGACGGCTGCAACTTGGCCTTCGGCATGGCGATCTTGCCAGGCTCATGGGCTACAAGTCCGTCATCGGGGCAGCCAACAAGATTGTGATATTTGAGGAGAGGGGTGACATCCTGGCTGACCTGTTCGAGAAGTTGGCGGCGGTCTTGGGCATCGACGAGGCCACGGTCCAGCAGTTGGTGGAAGAGGATCGCCGTGAGTTCATCCGGCGATGGAATGAATGGGCCAACGAACCGATAGAGCCGCACCTGGTCTTTCGTGCGATCCCTGGTGTTTTCTTCGAGCAGGAAATGCCACCTTCGTTGACGAGCGGAATCGCCTCTTCGTCGGGCAGCGGAATCGCCTCTCCATCGGGCAGCGGAATCGCCTCTTCATCGGGTAGCGGAATCGCCTCGGGCGTGCAAACGCCCGAGGCGATGGAGCGATACGCCGCCGCCTTTGCCAAAGAGCACCACAAGAAGGTGTGGCTCGTCCTAACCCGACGCCTCA
>JBEKCP010000572.1:0-3883 GCA_050014815.1 Thermoguttaceae bacterium
CAGAGCGTGAGGGACTGCGTCTTGCCCAGCGTGTGATCGTTGTTGTTGACCCACGCCCACTGATAGATGTCAGAGTTGGCGCGCGAGAGCGCCAGACACCAAACCAGGATGACATAAGCAGCGCGTCGAGCGAACCGTCTCATTTTACCTTCTCCGAAGAAACTGTGCGTCACGTCCGGCAGGTGCAGTAAGCGGAGACAAGTTTCTCCGCACGGCCATAGAAACCAACAAGGTCATTCGGCCGAATGAACGAGTGACGAACTGCGTACAGAGGAAGTGGCCCGTTAGGAAGCGAGGCGGATGACGGAAAATGCGCAGCGTCGGACTGCAAACCAGCGGTTGGGATCGGTTGGCAAACACGCTGCGCTGCCTGCAATGGGGCCTAAAGATAGACCAAAGGATGTATCATAGCGAAAAGTGGGAAAAAACGCAAACGGATTTTCAAGCTGGTACTAACTATGACCCGCCGTGAGAGGGGTTCGGCAGGCGGGCAGTTCGGGGGGACAGGATGCAGAATTATTGAAACGCTCAATGAGTTACGTATGCTGTCTGGAACCCGCCCCGGAACCCGCGGAACCCGCCCCAACGCCCGCCCTGACAAACGGCTTGGCGGCGCGTGCCCACCGCGGACCCGGTTACGCTCAACGAGCCGTGGGGGCGGGGGCGGAGTACGAGGCGGGCTGTGTGGTGGCCGCCGGCTGGCTTGAGCGACAGACGCCGCCCGCCTCCAGGGCCGATACGCGATGCTCCAGCACATCGAGCCGCGCCTTGGTCTCGGACGCATCGCGATTGAAGAGGCTCAAGTTAAGACAACCGCCGCTGAGTCCGACCAACAGGCACAGGCCTGCCAAAGTGGCCATTTGGCGACAAGCTCTCACATCCGCATCTCCTGAGGGCCGGCAGTAAGGATACGCCAGGGGCTGTCCCCCTCCCAAGCGTTCGGTGGAGCTTATACACGCCATTGCCGGCCGCGTCAACCCCGTTTTGCCCGCGCGGCGAATCGCACGAGCACGCTCTCGGGCCCCTCAGCCGGCGCGGCCAGCTTCAACTCCAGCCGGGAGCCGAAGGGCAAGACCTGGGCCGTCTTGATCGAGCACTGCGGGCCGGCCAACTGCTCGACCTCGATCTCGGGGACGCCGGCAAACGGCGGGCAGAAGGCCACGTGGATATTGCCCGACCGCTGGCCCGCCTCTAACGGCAACCGCAACCAGCCGGAAAGCTGCTGGCAGCCCTCGGCATCGCGGCTGAGCGTGAGTTGCTGGAGAACGTCGGGAGGGAAGGGGGAAGGGGGATTAGGGATTGGGCGATTTTGGATTTTGGATTTTGGATTTTGGATTTGTCTGAGATTTGGGATTTGAGATTTGAGATTTGCAAGGATTCCTTCCGCCTTGCTCCGCCAGGCCCAGACCTCCTCGGCCAAGATGGCGGTCCAGAAGATGGCCCGGGCCAGCGGGTTGACGCCCGGCAGCATGACGCCGCCGCCGATGACCAGGACGGCGGCGGAGGTCAGCAGTCGCCAGGGGAGCGGCTCCGGGCGCAACGGGCGGCCCAACGAAGCCCGCCGGGCCAACCGGGCCGACACGGCCAGGCCGACCACCAGGAGGCCGGCCAGGCAGAGCGTTGCAGCCTGCGGCGGTTGATCCAGCGCGCCGGCCAGTCGCCGCCAGCCGACCACCGCCGCTACCGTCGCCAGCAGTCCCGCGAGCAGCCCAGCCAGGCCGCTCCATGCGGAAAAAGGGGACACGTCCAATTTGCCGCACAGCGGCCCTCCGGGTGCTTGGCACAAACTGGACCTGTCCCCCTTTTCCGGGGATCCGACCGTGTCGAGCAGTCCCGCCGAGAATTGCGACATGGAACGCCAAGCCTCAACTGCATCCACAGATGGCGCGATGGTTACACTAACACTAGCCCGAAGCGCAAGCGAGGGACGCAGACGCAGCAGTCCCTCGCTTGCGCGTCGGGCTAGTGTGGGCTCTTACGCAAGGGTTGCTTACTTGATCCCGGCGGCCTTGGCCAGCTCGACCGCGCGGTCGGTCTTCTCCCAGGTGAACTCCGGCTCGTTGCGTCCGAAGTGGCCGCCCGAGGCGGTCTTCCGATAGATCGGCCGGCGGAGATCGAGATACTTGATAATACCACTGGGGGTTAGCGGGAAGTGCTCGCGGGCCAGCGCACAAAGCTTCTCGTCCGGGAGCTTGCCGGTGCCTTCGGAGTCGACCAGCACGCTGACCGGGTCGGAGACGCCGATGGCGTAGGCCAGTTGCACCTCGCAGCGGTCGGCCAGGCCGGCGGCCACGATGTTTTTGGCGACGTGCCGGGCCATGTAGGCGGCGCTGCGATCGACCTTGGTGGGGTCCTTTCCGCTGAAGGCCCCGCCGCCGTGCCGCGCCCACCCGCCGTACGTATCGACGATGATCTTTCGCCCGGTGAGGCCGCAGTCGCCCAGCGGCCCGCCCACGACGAACCGCCCAGTCGGGTTGACATGGTACGTGATCTTCCCGTTGACCAGCTCGGCGGGCAGGAGCGGCTCGACGATCTTGTGGATCACATACTCGCGGATCTCGCAGTGGCAGACCTCGGGGGCGTGCTGGGTCGAGACCACCACCGTGTCGATCCGCACCGGCTTGTGCCCGTCATACTCGACCGTCACCTGGCTCTTGCTGTCGGGCCGCAGCCAGGGGACCTCGCCGGCGAAGCGTGCGGCGGTGAGCCGGTTCAGGATCCGGTGCGCCAGGGCGATCGGCAAGGGCATGAGCTCGGGCGTGTCGTTGCAGGCGTAGCCGAACATCAGCCCCTGATCGCCCGCACCAATCTCCTTCCCCTTGGCCGCGTCTTCATTTACGCCCTGGGCGATGTCCGGGCTCTGCCGGTCCAGGGCCAGCAGGACGGCACAGGTGTCGGCGCAAATCCCAAGGGCGTCGTCCGTGTAACCGACTTCCCGGATGACCTGGCGGGCCACGTCGGCGTAGTTGAGCACCGCCTTGGTGGTGATCTCGCCGGCCACGAGGGCCATGCCGGTGGTGACGAGCGTCTCGCAGGCCACCCGGCTGTAGGGGTCTTGGGCGAATAGGGCGTCCAGCACGCCATCGGAAATCTGGTCGGCCAGTTTGTCCGGGTGCCCCATGCTGACCGACTCGCTGGTGAACAAGAACTTACCCTGGGCCACGAGAGGGGTCTCCTATGGAGTAAATGGTATTGGGCGGCAGCCCGCGGGCCGAGCCCGCCGGCATCCGAATCTGCCATTATAGAGCCTCAGGGGCCGCGGCCGCAAGCGACTGGGCCGACGGGTAGTGGTACAGTTTGCCCGAAAATTCCCAGGAGTATAGGGAAAAGGGCCGCGTACCCCGCCGGGGGCTTAAGTGGTGGCAGCCCGATCCTGGAATACCTTCGTGGCCTTGCACCAGTCGGTGGGGCGACACCCCGCAACGCATGTACCAATTTTTGCCCCGCGCCCGGCCGGTATCATCAAATCATTGCGACAGGGGGAGGGTTTCCAGTAGATATCAGCCTCCCCATCCTCGTATTTCCATGTGCCCTGCGAAAATCCGTGACCGTGTACGTGCCGCTGATGCGCAGTGCCGTCTGGAGATAGTTCCACAAGGAGGGAGTTCTTCCCTTTGAGATTTATCCGCCACAACCCTACAAAGAAGTCCCGGCCAGGAACGCCAGGTAGGATCGGGGGCAGAGAACTCCAGCCCATCCGGCGGAAAGCCTGCCACTTCCACGGCTTGAAATCCAAGAGCAAGCCGACCGAACCAAGAGCGATGCATACTCCAATTAGAAAGTACAGCACAGGGGGCGGTACCTTATCGGCGTGTGCGTAGGTCGTCGCCACCCCAGCGACTATCCCAACCAGGAGCGCGACCTTCCAAAGCCATTTCCAAAA
>JBEKCP010000573.1:0-5169 GCA_050014815.1 Thermoguttaceae bacterium
GGTCCCGCTGGTGGACACGCTGTTCAACCTGCTCATCTTCTTCCTGGTGGCCACGCGCGTGGCGGAGGCGGAGCGGGAAATGCACGTCATGCTCCCCGACGCCACCGAGGCCCAGGCCATTACCACGAAGCCGCACGAGTTGATCATCAACATCGACGCCGAGGGCCGCTACTTCCTCGCGGGACTGAAGTCCGTCACGCTGCACGATCTGGATCTGACCCTGCGCTCCGCGTGGGTGAACAACCCGGGCCGCGTGCCGGTCGTCGTCCGCGCCGACCGCCGGTGCCGCTGGGAGTTCGTCGTCGCCGCAATCAATCTCTGTCGGAAGAACAATATCCGGGACTACAGGGTGACGACCCGAAGTCCCACGGGCGGAGGATAGCTTTTGGAACCCCCCCGACGCAGTCGGGGGGCTTTTGAGCGTTTGGGAGGAAAGCCCCCCGACTGCGTCGGGGGGATGTGTTTCGATAGAAGGATCAGCTCGGACCATGACGAGAAGCCCTCGTAGCGAGGATGACGGCCGGCCTTCAGAGATCGCCGGTTTCGACGACCAGATGTGGCCGATCAACTGCGCGATCGTGGTCCTGGCGGGATTCGTCGCCGGGATCGTCCTGGCCAACAGCGATTTCCACGACGGCCGGCTCCTCTACGACGGCCGCCTGCACCTGGGGATCGTCGGCGGGCTGGTGGTGCTGACTCTGGTCGTGGCCCGCCTGCTGCAAGGGAAGATCCGCCGCCGGCTTCAGCTCTGCATTCTGTTGAGCCTGCTGGTACACCTGTCGGGCGCGTACTGCGTGTACTGCAATCCCGTGACGCTGTCGATCGTAGCCGACCGCGGCGGCGATCGCCGAGACCTTCCGCCGGATGAGGACTTCGTAGCGCCCGACTATCATTGGGTGCAGGCCGAGGAGCCGGACGCCGACCAGGCCTTCGAGAGCCCGGTCGAGACGGTAGTGCGGGACGAGATGCCGCCGGCCGCGACGGTCGCGCCGCCAGGGCCCGAGCAGGCCATGCCCGTGGCCGACATTCCGCGGGCTCCGGGAGTTGGGGAGACGCCGCTGGGCTCGTTTGGCCCCGGCTCACAGGTGGCGATGCCGATGGCGCCGGTGGTTGCCTCGCGGCAACTGCAACCGGTTGCCGGCCCGGCCATGAATCGTCAGGCCGTGCGGGCCGTGGAGATTCCCAGTCCGGAAGGGGAGGTGGCCGAGTTGCCGGCGGCGGCCCCCAAGGAGTCGCCGCGGGGGCCGGAGGCCGCGACGTTGGCGGCCGTAAGAACGGCCCCATCTACGGGCGTGGCATCACAGGTTGCCGGGCTGGCCCGCTCGTCTGCCGCGGCCCGACCGCTCGCGGAGCCGAGCCAAGCCGTGCCCGCCAATTCCCCGCTGCTCCAACTGGGGGCCAGGGTCTTCCCTCGTCTGTTCTGCCCGGTGATAGCGAGCCTTCCGTGGCCCCTGCCGCGGCGGGCAACTCGGCGGGCAGCCGCATCGAGGCTACCTCCGGCACCGCGGTGGAAAGGGCCCTCAAGTCTCGCGCACCTGCCGGCCCCGCGGTCGCGGCCGCCGGTACACAGGACTTCGGAATCGGCGCCGGGTTGCTGGTGGCCCGCTCGGGAATCGCCGGCGGCGACGGGACCAGCCGGCCGACCATCGCCGGCCTTGGGGGTGAAGAGGAGGGGCCGTTGCGGGCCGGGGCGCCTAGCTCCTTCAGCGACCGCGGCGCGCCGCTGCGGGTTGCCGCCGCGCGCCGCCGGGGGGCATCCCAGCCCAGCGGCGGCGGTACCGCGCTGGCCCCCGGCGTGGCAGCCACCCTCCCGAGAACCCACGCCGCCGGCGGCTCGGAGTTGCCCTCCGCCGTCTTGCCGTCGGAGGAAGTGAACGTGGCCGGCGCGGGCGGAGTGTCCGCGACTCCCGGCGGCGGGACCAGCAATCTGGAGGCCGGCCCCGTCGCCTCGGTTCGCCGATCCACGGCGGCCGGCGCACCACATGCCCCCGTCACGGCCCCCGCCGGGGCGTTCGATTTCGGCGCCGGCTCCTCACCGGCGGCCTTGCCGGCGGGCCTCGTTCCCGCCGGCCCCCGCGGTACGTTTTCGCCTAACGCCTGGGGCCCGAGCGACCTCGGACGCCCAAAGGCAGAGGACTCGGCGACCGGCGGGGTCTTTGCCCGAGCCGCGGCCACGCCTTCCCTGCCCGGCAATGCGGTGTCGCTCGCCCTCGCCCCGCCGCCAGCTTCCCCCGCCGCTCCAAGACAGGGCTCTCGACAGCTTGATGCCGGCAGGGGCCTGACGGAGGTCGCGATGGCCAATACCCCGCTGGCCGATGTTCGAGGCATCGGCCGCCGGAGCCCAGCGCCGACGACGACCGGCAAGGAAGGCCCGGGCGACGCGGTGGGCACGAGCGGGACGGTTTCGCCGCAGCCTCCAATCGCCAGAGGCCGCGGCCGTTCGGACATCGACCCCAACGACCTGGGCAGCGGAATCGGGCCGACCGCGGTCGCCCGCAGCGGAGGGCCGCTGGTGCTGGAAGGCTCCGTCAAGGAGCCGACCGAGTTCTACCGTCGCCGCGGCGAGATCCGCCACGGGCTGGGATTGGAGGACGCCGAAGGCGCCGGGTTCACCGAGCCCGCCGTCGAGATCGGACTGGGCTTCTTCACCCGGATCCAATTCCCGGACGGCCATTGGAGCCTCGACCGCCTGCCCGAAGGCGTGAGGCTGGACGACGCCGCCCTGGGCGAGATGCAGGCGGATACGGCGGCCACCGGCCTGGTGCTCTTGTCCTATCTCGGCGCCGGTTATACCCACTTGGACGAGAAGTACAGAGATGTGGTCCGCCGCGGCGTCGAGTGGCTCGTGAAGCACCAGAAACCCGACGGCGACCTGTTCGCCGGCGGGTCGCGGTTCACGCATTTCTACAGCCATGGGATCGCGGCCATGGCCCTCTCGGAGGTCTACGGCATGACGCAGGACCCCGAACTCCGCGAGCCGGCCCGCAAGGCGATTGCCTTCATCGTCAAGACCCAGGATCCGCGGCGGGGCGGCTGGCGCTACGAGCCGGGCGAGGAAAGCGATACCTCCGTGACCGGCTGGCAGTTGATGGCGCTCCGGAGCGCGCAGATGGCCGGGCTGGACGTCCCGCAGGAGACCCTCGGCAAGATCGGCGGGTGGCTCGACCGGGCAGCGGGTCCCGAGAGCGACGGCCGCTACGTCTACAACCCCTGGAACAGCGATACCCCCGAGCAGCGCGAAGGCCGCCTGCCGAGCCTGGCCATGACGGCCGAGGCGATGCTCATGCGGATGTATCTCGGCCAGCGCCGCGACAAGCTGCCCTTGGTCCGCGGCGCCGAGTTCCTCGCGGCCCACTTGCCCGAGGTCGGCAGCCGCCAGCAGCCCACGCGGGACTGCTACTACTGGTACTACGCCACGCAGGCCATGTACCAGATGCAGGGACCGTATTGGACGGCCTGGCACAACCGGATCAACCCGCTCTTGAAGGCGGGCCAGGCCCGGGAAGGCCCCTTGGCCGGCAGTTGGCATCCGACGGAGCCGGTACCCGACCGCTGGGGCGCCGCCGGCGGCCGGCTCTACGTCACCGCGATGCACCTCTTGATGCTCGAAGTCTACTACCGGCACCTGCCGCTGTTCCAGGAACTGAGCAAGTAACCCCGCTATTCCAGGTAGGAACCACTATCCGATTGCCGGATGACTTCCGCCAGGAATTCTGCCAGCCGATCAGAGGCCTCCAGCGCCTGGTGCCGGAGGCGAAGAAGGTCCTTCAGGCTCGATGGCCGCCGCCAGATCGAGCCGAGGGCCGCGCCCCAGCGGGCTGGGCCGCTTGTCTGGGCCAGGAGCCTTTCTAGATCGCGAGGCAACTCCTCGTCGGCCATGTCGCTGATCACGCGAACCGCCAGAAAGGGCACATTACGCTCGCGGCACACCTCGGCCACCGCCAGGCTCTCCATGTCGCAGGCCACGGCCTGATACTTCGACCCGAGTTCCCGCTTCTCGCTGGGCAACCGGGTGATCCGATCGACCCAGAGCAACCGGCCGACGCGGAAGGGAAGAAGGGCGTGAAAGGTGTGAGGGGTGGGAAGAATGTGAAAGGTGTCGTCGATCAGGGAGTCGGCCACGACGAGATCGCCTCGGCGAAGCTTGGGATCCAGCGCGCCGGCAAAGCCGGTCGAGAAGACCCGCGCGGGCCGGTGAGCGTCCAGGAGGGCGTGGGTCGCCCGGGCGGCGCTCTGGCGGCCGACCCCCGATTCCATCAGCACGACGCCCCGCCCGTCGAGCCGGCCCTGCCGGACGGTGAAGCCGTCGCCGCGGGTGACGGTCACTTCGTCCAGCCGATCGACCAGCCCGCCCGCCTCGATGGCCAGGGCGAAGATTATGCCACAGTCGCAGGGTTCCATGATGCACCCCCCGGACGCAGTCCGGGGGCTTTTCCTCGCTCGCACACATCTTCTAAAGCCCCCGGACTGCGTCCGGGGGATCTTCCTGTCCCTTCTTCCGGATCGTTGATGGCCAATAGATCCCGTCGCGAAACGTCCACAACCACCCACCCTCTGCTTGGTGCCCGCATATGTAATTGAACACATTAACCTGGTGCTCTCGATCCCGGATCGGAGTGACCTTATCCTTTGACGTCCAGAGACGGCCGGCGAGTCCGCCGTCTTTCAGCACGAAACACGCATGTTTCTTCGCCCGTCCCACCGGGGGCCGCACTTGCCCGTCCCGGAAGCGTCCCAGCAGATGGAAATGGGCGGCCGTCACGCAAAGCACAATCGTTTCGATGCTTTGATGCAAGAGCATCTCGACCAGCGATTGGCCTGCGATCTGTCGATGCCGGGGCGTCAAATGAACCGGTGGCTGCCTGAGGCTCTGGCGGTTGAACTGATGAAGTGGCCGATCGGTTCCCGGCGGCGGTGGATGTTTGTAGTCTCCTTCGACGTGGCGCCGGTGCCTCTTCGTGCGCCAGCCTCTCGGGTCGCCCGGAAGCCAAGTGCCGTACGTGTTGCCGTTGACGTGGTACCATCCGTTCCAGGCGGCCATGCCATGAGGATACGCCGCCGGCGCGGCAAAAAGAAGACCCCCCCGACGCAGTCGGGGGGCTTTTCCTCACTCGCACGCGCGCTCAAGACCCCCCGGACGCAGTCCGGGGGCTTTTCCTTGCCCCCATA
>JBEKCP010000574.1:0-8963 GCA_050014815.1 Thermoguttaceae bacterium
TGGTATAATGGGGCCTGATGGCGGGGGGGGCGAGCGCGGTTTGATTTTCGACTAAGGAAGTGGCTATGGACCTAGACCGGCAAGCGATAGAGGAGGCACTGGAGCAGATTAGCCCTGGTGAACCGCTTCCTGATGAAGACGGGGGTCGTCAAGTTCCTCCTCTTCCAGTTCGTTCTCTTCCAGTTCGTACTTGGATGATGATGAGTCGTCTTCCTCGGGCTACCCCGTGCAACTCGCCACCATCACAATCGACAAGCCCGAGGCGATCAACTTGAAAAGTCATTCAACAAAGATCGCGATGCAACCCAAGTACAAGGAGAACGCACATGCATAAGTGTATTAGACTCGTCCTGTTGGCGAACCAACTCACCGTTACGTCAATCCTGTTAGGGGCAGAAATCTCGCCGCCGCAACACCTGCGTTGCGAGTTTCGGGTCGATCCGCTCGGTATCGACTGCCCTGCACCCCGTTTGTCCTGGTGGCTTGACGATGGTCGGCGAGGCGCGGCTCAGACAGCCTATCGGATTTTGGTCGCTTCCAGCCCCCAGACGCTGGAGAAAGATCAGGCCGACCTCTGGGATTCCGGCGAGGTCAAGGGCGATAAGTCGCATCTCGTGAGTTATGACGGCAAAGCGCTGACACCTCATCTGAATTGTTACTGGAAAGTTCGGGTCTGGGATCAGGAGGGAAAACCATCGTCCTGGAGCAAAGCCGCGCGTTGGAGCATGGGTCCAATGGGGGCGGAAGGTTGGGCAAATGCGAAGTGGATCCGGATGCCAGACGATGTCACCGCGCCTTGGTCCGCTCCGCAAGGCTTCCATTCTCAAGTTGCCAGGGATCCAGATGCCATCAAGTGGGTCCAGGTGGAACTGGAAGCGGAATCCGCCATCGACCGGGTGGTTCTTGGGGTTTGCGACAAGGGAATGGGATTCCCGGTCCGGTACCAGATCGAGGCCAGTGCGGACGCCGCCTTCACCGCCCCGATCATGCTGGCCGATCGAACAAGTCAGGACCAACCCAATCCTTGGCCAAGCAAGCAAGTCGCCATTCCGGTCAGCTCCAGTGTGCGAGGCCGCTATGTGCGGGTTACCGCGACCCGCCTCAAACAACAGGGTAAGGAGTACGACTTCCGGCTTCAACGCCTACAGGTGTTCGCCAAAGACAAGGATCTGGCCGCGGATCGTCCGGTGACGGCGCTGGACGGCACTGATGCCTTCGGATGGAAGAAGGAGTACTTGACCAGCGTCCAACCCGACCCCGATGCAGGTCCCATTATGCCCGTCTTCCGTCGGGAGTTTTCGGTCACCCGTCCCCTGCGTCGGGCCATGCTGCACATATCCGGGTTGGGACACCATGAGGCCCTAATCGATGGGAAGAAGGTCGGACAAAACCTTCTGGATCCACCGTGGACGCAGTATCCCAAGAGTATCGGTTATCGAACCCATGATGTCACCGCCGCGCTCGCGACCGGCAAGCATGTCCTGGGAGTCATGCTTGGCAACGGCATGTACAACAGGTATGGGAAAAGCGGTCGCTACCAAAATGCGTCGCCAAAGTTTGGTCAACCCTGCTTTATCACCCTGCTACGACTGGAATATGCCGATGGTTCGATTGAAAAAGTGATCAGCGATGAAGCTTGGCGTTACACCCGTGGTCCGGTGACCTTCTCCTGTGTGTTTGGCGGCGAGGATCACGATCTTCGTCGCCTGCCGGAAAACTGGTGTAAAGCGGACTTTGACGGCGCCGCCTGGAAAACCGTAATTCCAGATATCAATCCCAAGGGAACGTTGAAATGGATCTGCCAAGAACCGATTCAGGCAACCGATCGGTTCAAACCCAAGACGATGGTTCAGAACCAGGATGGCGTCCTCATCGATTTCGGCCATAACTGCGCGCTGATGCCGGTTCTGCGCCTGAGTGGACCGGCCGGCGCCAAGATCAGCATCTCCACCAGTGAAAGCGGTATCGCAAAACCTCGGCAGAGTTCTGCCGATGGCGGTCTCCACTACCAATGCACTTTGGCCGGACGAGGCGATGAGGAATTCCGTCCCCGCTTCATGTCCTGGGGATCGCGGTCGTTGATCGTTGAAGGCGCCACCCTGGACGGCAGCGGCGCCACGGTCCGCATCCTCGGCGCCGAGGGTTGGGCCCTGCGCTGTTCAGCGGACAATGTTGGTTCCTTCTCGTGCAGCGATGAAACCGTGAATGCGATTGATCGCATCATTTATTGGTCGGTGCATTCCAACTTCCAACATGTCCTGACCGACTGTCCACACCGGGAAAAAATGGGATGGTTGGAAGTGAGTCACCTCATGGCGCCATCCATTCTGTTTCGATTCGGTGCCGCCAATTTCTATCGCAAGATCGAAGATGATATGGCCGACATCCAGGACAAGGACGGATTTGTCTCGACCATAGCGCCCTTTGCCACTTATGGCCGGGGCGGGTTTGGCGACTCCCCGGAATGGGGCAGCGCCTTCATCATCAATCCAGGGTTGTCCTGGCAGTTCACCGGTGATCGCAGTCCCTTGGACCAGCACTATGAGGCCATGAAGCGGTATGTCGGATACCTGAAGGGACGGATGAAGGACGGCATCCTGGCCTACGGTTTGGGTGATTGGATGCCGATCGAAAAGACCCCCATGCCCATTGTCGCCACCGCCACCTTGTACCATGACCTGGACCTGATGGCCAGGTACGCCCGCATCCTCGGCCAGGATGCTGACGCGAAAGATTTTGCCATGCAGGCCGCTGACGTTGCCAAGGCATTCAACGCCAAATTCTGGAAGGATGACGCGACCGGTTTCGGTGAAGGCAGTCAATGCGCCCAGGCCATGCCGCTCTTCTTCGGCATGGTGGACGAGACCCACCGACCCGCTGCTTTGGCCCGCCTCATCGCCGACGCCAAGGCCAAGGGCCGCGCCACGGGCGGCGACATCGGCAATCGGTATATCCTCACGACCCTGGCCCAGGCCGGACAACAGGAACTGGTCTTCGCCAGCACGGTCAGCGGCAAAGGCGCCTACATGCCCCAAGGTCTCCAAGCCGTCAACGGTGGTCGCACCACCTTGGCCGAAGCTTGGGGCGGCGGCGCCTCGCAAAACCACTGCATGATCGGACACGTTCAGGAATGGCTGCACGGATATCTGGTCGGCATCCGTCCCGATCCGGACGCGCCCGGACTGAAGCATTTCCTCCTGGAACCGAACCCAGTGGGCAATCTGACCTGGGCCAAGGCGCATCATGACGGCCCTTATGGTCGCATCAGTCTGCACTGGCAACGGCAAAACGGGCAACTGATCGTCGAATGTACCGTTCCACCCAACTCCACCGCAACCCTGCGCCTGCCAACCACGGATCCCAACGCCGTCCGTGAACAGGACAAACCGTTGTCTCAAGCGGCGGGCATAAGTTCCGTTGACAGTAAACCGACTCACATCACCCTGACGTTGGCTGCCGGCACCTACAAAATGACAGCGGCAAATTGAGCCCAATCGGGCAAAGTCGGGGTTTCGGTCGAGGCCGTAGGGTCAAAAAACTGCGACGACCATGAAAGCAAGGCAGCACCTGGGGTTGTGACGTCCGACGCTGCTGAGATTCCATCGACCTGGCGTTCGGAGACGGTAGAGCGAGGTCTTCAATGTTGAAAAGACAAATCCGTTCGATGATTTGTTGCCTCCGCAGTTGCCTTGCCAGTTCTGTGGCAGGCCCAACGGCTTATTGACATCATGGTGTTTCACTGCCCCCAGGAAATCCGGCCGTCGGCAAGCCTGAGCGTTTGCTTCCCGACCGCGAGAACGCCGTTTGGCCCTTCACCTTGGAAAGAGACCGGCGGCGGCGCGCCGTGCTGAAGCGTCAAGACGACCGACCAGGAACTCGACGTTCTCGGAATCTGCGGTCGCTTGCAGCACGGGGACTTCGCTCCTCTTCGCGATCGTGGCGACAAACGTGACCTCGCACTTCGCGGGGCGAAGGATCATGCCGCGGCCGGTCGGCCTGGAGCCTCGACTCGATTCGGTTTCTGTGCGCAGTCGGAACTCATTGCTCTGCATCGCGGCGGAATCGCTCGGCGATATCGCGACCGACTGGATCACCGCCAAGGACTTGCCGGTGCCGGGCACCCGCCCCGTGTAGTACGTCTGTTGGCCATAGTCGACATAGCGCGCCCCGGTCGGCAGCGTCCAGGTCTTCTTGCCCTTGCCGCGAATCCGGTCGAGCACCACGAGAAGCACGTCGGCGCCCGAGCGGCCGGTAAGATCCACCGCGACCTGGCGCCGCGCCTCGATCGCCTGCCCGTCGGGGCGCTGATAGACGGGCGACATATCGATGTCCAGCAAGGCCGTGCCGGCCTTGCTGCTCTGGAAATCGACCACGCGGCAGAACCCGGTACTGGTTGCGCCTTCGATCTCTACGACGGCCTCGTGGCGGCCCTTGGGCGACGGGCCGTTGGTGATCCAGTCGCTGCCCAGGCCGCGCAAGAGCAGCGCGCCCGCGCGGGGCACGAAGACCTCCGGGCTGATTAGCCGCGGCTTCTCGTCCCGCAACGCCACCTGGCATTGGATGTCGCGCTCTCCGCCGGCAAACATCGTAATGTTTGACTCTTCCCGGCTGGCGATCATCGGGTCGTCGGGACCGGACAAGCCGCGGTGCGGCATGTCGAGCGGATAGTTGACCAGCGCCGCCGCCAGCAGGATGCAGTCGAGTTGGCCGAGCTTATCGGGCAGGAACCGGCGCTGGAACTCGCGGGCCAGCGCAGGCTGCAGGTTCGCCGGCGCCATGCCCATCGACAGGCACAATTCCTCCGCCGAAAGATACGGGAGAGAGGCCCTCGGAGCCGCCGTTATCGCCGACGGGGTGTCGATGAAAAGCTGTTCGCCGCAGGCCACGCGAACCGCCGCGCCGAAGAGCAGCGAGCCGCGCACGTACCGGCCGCTGGCGCGAATCTCCTCGGCCACCCGCCGCAAGTGATCGCGGTAGACGTGCCGGCACATCTGGAGCGAGTATTCCGTGTCGGTCATCAGGCCGGTGTCCGCGTGGCGTTGGCGCGCGTCGTGCCAAACGGCGTGTTCCCACGCATAACGCTTTTGCATCGCCACGGCCCGCCACGCGTTGCCGGCGAGCAGGCAGGGACTGACGAGCGACCCGCTCATCTCCACGAGCATCCGGTGGCGGCCAGGCTCCAGAACGACGTTGACGCCGTTGTTCATCTCGCGGCCATTGAGCCACAGCCGCGACGCGCCGTCGGCCAGGAGATGTCGCCAGTCGAGCGTGCCTGCCTGCTGCCCGTCGGCCTGAAGCTCGCAGTAAAGATAATGAGTCGATTCCGGCCCGGCGTTGGGGAGGTGGATTGCTTGAAGCTTCGGACCGCAGCCCGGCGTGTCCTTGATCCATTGCGCCGGGAGCGGTTGGAAGTCGGACTGGCGGCCGCCCGCGGAGATCTTCACGCCCGGCCTGGCTCGCAGGTCCGCGAGCTTGTCGGGCGGCGCGGCCCCGGCGGCGAAAGGACCGGCAATCAGCCACTTGACGATCAGCTTGTCCACCTTCACGTCGTTCAGCGGCGCGCCGCTTTCCTCGCCGGGCCTTTCCTCGCCGGCAACGATGACGGCCTCCGCCGGGGCTCGCGGCTCGGCCCAGCGAAATCGTCCCTTTTCGCCGACGAGCGAAAGGGCCGTCAACCCCGAGACATCGTACACTCCGCGGGCGGCCAGGTTGCCAATGCAACCCATTGACGGCGAGAACAAGCGGCCGTCGCTGAAAGCGCCGAAGAACGCGTTGGCCGCTCGCCGTGCTCGCCGCCATAGGGGACGGTGGTGGTCCGTTCCATCACCAGGGCGGCGGCGCGGCGGCCGTGCTCGGGATCGTCGAACAGGTGCGCCAGCAGCCCGTGCCCGACGGCAAGCTGCATCCCCGGCGTCCAGGTTGTCACCCACTCGACGCGCTGCTGAAACATGCGTTTGTGAGCCGCCAGTTGCTTGCGAATCGCCCGGATCACCTCGCGCCCGAAGTCGGTGCGGGCTTTCTCGCGGAGCGCGTCGAGCTGGAACTTGCGGCACAAGAGTCGCGGATGCTCGCCGGGAGCGAAGTGCGGATAGTCCGGTTTCGTCCAATCGACGTTCCAGCAGGCCCCGCCATGCCGCCCTTGCCGCGGTTCGTAGTTGAAGTGGCCGCGGTACAGCCCCTCGAACTGCGCGCGGTCGGGGGGAAACGTCAACTCGTACTCGCCGTAACCTCCGGCGACGTACTGGTCGTCGAACACGAGCATCTCGATCTTCAACTGGACCTCGCCGGAAGGGAGCTTTGAGTGGCCGACCACCCGGCCGACGTGGTTCCGCTTATTGTAGTTCGGCACGTAGCCGATGAAATCGGTCTCCCACGCTCCGCCGCGGCGCCGGACTTCGATCTCCAGGTCGAACAAACTGCCGGTCTGCTCCGGCCTTGCCGCGGCGGAATCGTCGTCTTCGGCCGCTTCTTGTTTGGACGCCCAATGGCTGCCGTGGGCGGTTTGCCGGCCCAATACGCGCTGGACCGCCTTGCCGAGCACGAAACGGACGACCCCGTCGGCCGGCAGGCCGTTGCTATCCGCGCGCTCGGGCAGGTGAAAGGCCGGCGGCGCCGCCGGGGGCACGGCGCGGGCGAGATCCGCCTTCTCGAACAGAATGCCTTGGTTCGGCACGCACGCCGGCAGCGGCTTGCCGCTTTGCCGCTCGATCTTCGCGCGCGCCGTCTCCACGACCGCGCTGATGCCGGCGATGTCCTGCGCCAAAGCGCGGTTGAGCGCCGGCAGCGCCGCGGGATCGCCGATGTCGCCCAGGACGCCGATCCACAGCTTGAGCTCCTCGGGATCGGGAAACAGCTTCCACTTGAGGATTCCCGCGACGATCGCCTCCGCGGCCGGCTTGCCCCACTGGCGGCAGGCGTCCGCGGCCGCCTGCTCGGTGACGGCGTCGCACTCGCCGTCGAGCGCCGCGGCGAGCACGGGTGCAAGGGCCGTTTGGCCCATGGCCAGCAATCCCTCTCGCACTTCCTTGCGCAATGCTTCGATGCGAGGTGCTTCTTCGCGGCGCCTATCGAGGTCGTCTAACAGCCGCAACAGCGCGGCGGCGTGCTTTGCGTCGGCTTGACGGCGAATCGCCTTGGCGATCTCCAGCCGGGCGGCCGCCGTGGTGTGTGGTCCCGCGCCGGCGATAATAGCGTCGATCGCCGCGGCGCCGCCGCGGTGGGCTGCTTGCGCCGCCGCCGCCCGCACCGCGTCGTCCGGATCCGACGCCGCCTTCGACAATACCGCATCGACCTGCGGCCCCTCGCGGCGGGCGAGCTCCCGAACGGCGATCAGGCGGACCTGCGCATCGATCGATCCTGCCGCGCGGACCAGTTGCCCGGTGGCCTCCGCGGACTTCTTTCCGGCCAGCGCGGCAGCGGCTGCCGCGCGAATGTCCTTCGACGGGTCCTTCAGCGCGTTGGCAAGCATGCCGATCGCCTCGGAGGTGTCGCGGCGAGCCACCGTCTCGATCGCCGCCATCCGCAGCGGCTCCTCTTCCTTGGCCAGAATGACGGACAAGAGCGACAAGGGAGCTTCCTTCCCGATCGCCCCAAGGGCTGCGATCGCCGCCACGCGAGCGTCGCGGTTCTCGTTCTGGCTCTCGGCGATGCCGACTAGAGGTTGGGCCGCGCGGCCGTCGCCGATCGCCCCCATCGCGCGGATGCAGGCGATGCGAAAGTCCCGGTCCTTTTCCTGAAGGACAAGCCGAGCCAGGATCGGCACGGCGCCCCGCTGCCGCGCCGCGATAATCCGCTCGATTTCGCCTATCCGGGTGTCCTCGTTCGACAGCGCGCGCAACGACGCGTTGGACGACCAGGCGGCCCCGCCGCGAGAGCCCCGTTCGGAAGGGGCATCGGATGTCCGCGTCGCCCGGCAAAGGAAGACCGCCAGGCCGGCGATGACCACGGCCGTCAGTCCCCCCACGGCGATGCGCGGAGCGAGCGATCTCTTCGATTCGATCCTATCATGGCCGGTCATGGCGTCCTCGTTTGGGTTGCTGCAAGAACACGCTGTCTCTGCGGAGTCGGCGTTCGCGACCCGGTAGTCGTCGCGTCTCGCAGTAATTCATGCTGTCTCGGTTGTCCTTCTCTTGGATGGTATGGTCTCGGGATTCAACTGTTGCAACCATGTTGGGGCTCACCACGTGGAGTCCAGCGCCGCAATGACTTTCTTGTAGCGGGCGTACTTCGCGTCGTAGAGGGCCCGCTTGCCCGGGTCCGGCGGCTGGACCCGTGAGAACCGGACCATCGCCGCCACGGCCGCCTCGAAGCTCTCGTAGCAGCCGCCTGCCACGGCGGCGCAGATGGCTGCACCCAGCGTGCCCAACTCGGTACCGTCGGGAATCTCGACGGGCACCTGGAAGCAGTCGGCGATGATCTGCACCCAGACGTGGCTGCGGGCGGCCCCGCCGGTCAGTCGGATGTTGGCCGGCATGGCGCGGAACTTCAACAGCCGCTCGACGTGCTGGCGGTGCCCGAAAACCATCCCCTCATAGATCGCCCGCAGGACATGCCCGCGGCGGTGCCAACCCGTCATGCCCACCAGCGCAGATTTCGCGTCCGGGTTGACGTTCGAGCCGTAGAGGAAAGGCAGAAACACGATGGCGGTTTCTTCGGGCGCGGTTTCGGCCACCAGGTCGTTGGAGAGGTCGAAGACCGATCGGCCCTGCTGCTTCAGGAGGTCCCCCTCGGCCGCGAGGAACTCGGTGACGAACCATTCCAGGTTGCTGGCCGAGGTGGCGCTGCCTTCGAGCATCAGGTAGAAGCCGGGAATGGCGTAGCACGAGGTCATGAAGACGTCTTCGTCGACGACCGGCGTGCGGGAGATGTACTGGTTGTTGCCCCAGGTGCCGGCGATCATGCAGAGTTGGCTCTCGTCGGTGATGCCGGAGGAGAGGGCGCAGGCATCGATGTCGAACAGCCCG
>JBEKCP010000575.1:0-3845 GCA_050014815.1 Thermoguttaceae bacterium
GGCCATCAGTTTCTCGGTGATGACGTGCAGGCCGGCCTCCATGGCGGCGATGGCCACCGGGGCGTGCAGGTGCAGGGGCAGCGCCAGGATCACCGCCTCGACGCCGTCGTCCTTGGCATTCTTGATCAGCTCTTCGTACGGGCCGTAGACCTTGACGTTCCCCCGGGCTTCGTCTTCGTCCTTCCAGGAGCAGATGCGGAGCAGCCCCGGGCGGACCTTCAGTTGTGCCTCGCTGTAATAATCGCCGTGGAAGGCGCGGTGGATGTTGTACGGGCGGACGTCGGCGATCGCCTTGACCTGGATGAACGCGGGGTTGATCGCCCCCAGCAGCACGCCCCCCTCGTCGCCGGTGCCGATCACGCCGACGCGGACCGGCTCCTTCACGGACTTGCCGTAACCGAAGTAGTAGGGCCCCAGTCCGCCGCGGGAAGTGATGCCCTGGCGAATGCCCGCCAGCAGGAACTCGCGCCGGACCGGCGGGCTGCCCACCGCGGCGTAGAAGTTCCCTTTCCCGATTGCGATTTCCTCGGGGGTCAAGTTCATCGAAGTTGTCTCCGTGAAGTTTCTCGAACGCCCAGCGAATCCCCCCGACGCAGTCGGGGGGCTTTTGGGCTACTCTCCAATCCCCAATCCCTAATCCCCAATCCCTATCCCGTCGCGTACCGCGCGATGTCCGGCTTGACGCCCTCGGGGGTCTCGTCGCTCTGGACGTCGAACCACGATTCTTGGAACTCGATGCGGCGGCCCTCGCGGGCGGCCATGTTCGTCACCAGCGCGATCACCGCGTCGCCCAGGGCCACCTCCGGGTAGCACCGGGGGCGGTTTTCCGGCGCCGGGTTGCGGATGCACCACGCCCAATGCTCCAACTCCTCGGCATAGCCGCGGCTGACGGTAGGGGCGCGGGCGGGGCCGCTGGCCTGGGTGTCGAGGGCTGCCCCGCCGCCGGCCGAAACCCTGATGCCCGTTGCGCCACCGGGCGGCGGCCCGCTGGCCTGGGTATCCATGGTCGGGCCCGCCGTCGCCCCGGAGACCGTGAGCTTACTCGCGCCGGAGGCGTTGCGAATCAGCGACAGCTCCTGCTCGCGCTCGAGGATCAGCGTCCCCTTGGTGCCGTAGACGATCTCGCCGTAGCCGCCGAACCCGTTGCCGTTGATCGAGGCGTACTGCACGCCGATCTTCTTGCGGCCGGCGATGGGGTCGTTGGCGACGAAGCCGGGGGCGGGAAACTCGATCACGCAGAAGACGTGGTCCTCGATGTCGCGGTCGGCGGGGAAGACGGGCCGGTCGGCGGCCGCGATCACGCCGAGCGGATGCTGCTTCACGCCGCCGTGCACCGCCGAGATGAAAATACTGGCGGCGTCCAACTGGTGGCTGCCCAGCTCGGCCATCAGGCCCGCCCCCGTGCGGTCCCACAATCGCCAGCGGATGAGTTCTTCGATGGCCGGCCGGTCGTAATCGCCGATCTTGCGGCCCTCGTAGCCCAGGGCCTCGGCCAAAATCCTGCCGGTCTCGGGGTCCTTGGTCGTGTGGAGGATCACGTCGGCCACCTGGGCCTTCAGTTGGGCCACCCGCTTCATCAAGTCCAGGAGTTCCTTGCCCGAGGCAGTGGCAAGCTGCTTCTCGGCGTCATCGAGCTTCTTTTTGAGTGCGTCGGATGCCTTTTCCGGCTTGACCCCCGGCGGCAGCGGCACCTTCCACGTGTCGTTGTCCGGCAGGTTGGCGCGGTGCCACTGGGCGCGGATGTAGTGCAGTTCGCCGAGGGTCCCCCGCTGGATCTCGTCCATGGCCTGGGCATAAAGGACGTTGTAGTGCCGCTGGTGGCCGGTGGCCAGGTGAAGTTTGGTCTCGTGGGCGACGCGGGCCATCTCCTTGCACTCGTGGACGCTGTGGCCCATGAGTTTCTCGGTGATGACGTGCAGTCCGGCCTGGAGGGCGGCGATGGCCGCCGGGGCGTGCAGGTGCAGCGGCAGCGCGATGATGACCGCCTCGATGCCGTCTTGCCTGGCGTTGCGGATCAGCTCTTCATAAGAGCCCTTGTAGACGCCCTTCACGTGCCGCTTGGCCTCGGCCTCGGTCTTCCAGCCGTAGACCGACATCAGGCCCGGCCGGGCCTTCAACTGCGATTCGCTGTAATGGTCGCCGTGGAAGGCGCGGTGGATGTTGTACGGGCGGATGTCGCAAATAGACCGGACCTGGAGGAAGTTGGGGTTGATCGCACCGATGAGCACGCTCCCCTCGTCGCCGGTGCCGATCACGCCGACACGGACAGGCGAGCCGAGGGCCTTGTCGTAGCCGTACTTGAAACCGCCCAGGCCGGCGCCGACCACCGCTCCGGCGGCCACGCCCGCCTTCAGGAAGTCGCGACGAGAAAACCCGGCATCTCTTGTCGAATCGGTCATCATGGTGTCCTTGGCATTTGATCCCCCCGACGCAATCGGGGGGCTTTTTTCACACAAAGCCCCCCGATGCAGTCGGGGGGCTTTTTTTCACACAAAGCCCCCCGACTGCGTCGGGGGGATCACTTACTTTTCTTTCCCAGATCGGCCGACGCTCTTCGAGAGGAACGGCTCGGTGATGAAGTGGTGGACGAACCAATCCAGCCCTCCCCAGCGTCCTGCGGCGGTGCTCGCCAGCAGGAACAAGGCGACCATCTCGACGAAGTCCTTGTTCACGAGCAAAGCGTGGCCCAACTGGGGCGGATCGGGCGGCACCACGCCCGGAAAGGAGGGCTGGCTCATCACGACGAAGAGCATGAAGAGCCCGCCCCCCAGGGCGGCCGGCCGCGTCGCCAGGCCCAGCATCAGGCACAGCCCGATGGCCGTCAGCCCCCAAGTGATGGCAAAGCGGATCTGCTCCATGCGGGTCCAGGCGAACGGGTTCCACGAGCTTGGGGCCAGCGGATCGCGGGGCCGGACCTGTTCCTCGCTCGGAAGCGCGGCGAGGGCCGCCTTGTAGGCATCCTCGCGCTCGTCCAAGGCCGAGAGCCACTTCTTCGCCTCGCTGCGGAGTTTTCGCATCTCGTCCCAGTCGCGCTTCGCCTGGAAGGCGGTCCGCGGGCTGCTCTTCCTGGCCTCCTCGAAGCGGTCCAGCGCGGCGAAGTGCGCCTGGATGTCTTCCCAGTTGTCGGCCAGGTACATTTCGGCCGCGGCCAACTGCTCCTGGAAGACCTTTTCGGCCGGCTCGCTGAGGTCGTCGTAGGCCGCCACGAACCGGTCGCGAATGGCCTCCCACCGCCGGGTCCGCGCCTCGTTCTGGACTCGGTCCGCTTTCGCCCTCTTCGCGTTGCCCCCCTCCGGGATCATCGTCTCGACGCCTTTGTGCAACCCGCCGGCAAGCCGCTCCCGGCCGTCGATGTCCGGGACCATCGCGTAGAACATCCCGGCCAGCGGGCCCCGGGCCGCGGTCAGAAACCCCTCGGTCTCCGCCGCGAACTCCTTCGGGTGCGTGTGCTTCCACACTCCCTCGTAGAAGAAATGACAACCCAGGGCAAGCCGCAGCACCACCAACAGCACCACGGTCGCCAGGCCGATGGAATACTTCGAGTAAGTCAGGGGGATGCTCCTTCGCTCTTGAGCCGTGCCCGGGGCAATCACGGGGGTGACGATTCGGGGCAGGAAAAAGGCAAGACAGGCGGGAGAGCCGCCGGCCGGCCTTCTCAAACCGTATTGTAACTGACTGCGGTCCAAGACGCCAGTAGCCGCGAGGCATCGAGCCACGAGGCATCGAAGCCTTTGGATATGACCGCCCCTTTTGCAAAGTGCGAGTTCGCTGCCCCGCGGCTACCTCTATGGCTGGGTGCCGGGCCCCTTCAGAGTCCGTCCGCCTTTCACTGTTGTGGCACGGTC
>JBEKCP010000576.1:0-3843 GCA_050014815.1 Thermoguttaceae bacterium
GGATCGGCCCCATGGAGCCGTGCGAGCTGGCCGCAATGCTCCCCTCTCCCTCCGGGAGAGGGGCAGGGGGTGAGGGCGGGTGCGACGGTGCAAACAAATCCGAAATCGAAAATCCAAAATCCAAAATCGCCGCTGCCCGGTGCCTGCATTGCGACTGCCGCGGGCAGGCGTCCTGCAAGCTTCGCCGGTACGCGGCCCAATACGGGGCCGACCCACGCCGCTACCAGGCCCAACGGCGGCACTTCCAGCAGGACGCCCGGCACGCCGACGTGGTCTACGAGCCGGGCAAGTGCATCGACTGCGGGCTGTGCGTCGAGATCACGCGGGCCGCGGGCGAGCAGCTTGGCCTGACGTACATCGGCCGCGGGTTCGACGTGCGGATCGGCGTGCCGCTGGGCCACTCGCTGGCGGAGGCCCTGACCAGGGTTGCGGCCCAATGCGTTGCCGCCTGTCCCACGGCCGCGCTGGCGTGGAAATCCGAAGCACCAGATCCGCGACCATGAGTACACGGTGCCCGGAAATCCGAAATCCGAAATCCGAAATCCGAAACAAATCCAAATGATCAGAAAGCCAAATGACCGAAACGCCCGCGTTTGGAACCTTGGTGCTTTGTGTTTTGAATTTGTTTAGGATTTCGGATTTCGATATTCGGATTTCGTGCTTGCCTCACGCCGCCACGGCCCTGCGGCGGCGGAGCATCAGGTAGCGGACCACGCCGACAGCGAGACACGCCAGGCCCGCAAGCGGCATCACGCCGGTCACCAACGACAAGAGGCCCAGCACGGCCAGGAGGATCGCGCCCGGGCGGCCGCGGAGGCGGGCAAAGCCGCCTCGGCGGGCGGCCAGCACCAGGCGGTGGACCGCCAGCACGAGGACCACGATCGCCAGGAGGCTCCCCAGGCGGACGAGGAACCTGGTCGAGACGGCCCGGGCCGACAATTCGACTTCGCCCCGCGGCGTCGTGAAGCGGTAGAGGCGGCCTCGTTGGGGCCGCTCGAAGTCGAGGCTCGCCATCCCCGCCGGCGCGACGGCCGCGGCCGTAGGCGGGACGCAGCACGCGGGCTTCTCCGCTTGCGGCTTCGCGACCGTATACACCCATCCTCCCGGTTGCGGCTTCGCATCGGGCGGGGGCGGTGCGGTCTCGGGGGGCGGGGCCACGGGGGCAGGCTCCGTTGTCGCCGGCAGCGGCCCCGCTATTCTATTGAATTCCACTCCCTTACCGGCTAGGAGCGGCTGCCGCCCCTCCCCCCGCTGCATGGCGGACTGGGCATTGAGTTTCTGCTGATAACGGAGCACCGCCCCCTTTTCGTCGTTCTGATTGCCGCTGCCCCCGTGATCGCCGGCCAGGGCAGCGGCATAGCCGCTAACATCGCCAAGGCTAACCTGAGGTGCGGCTGGCTGGGCGTTCAGGTTTGCGATGTTGCCGGCGGCAATGGTTACGTTCGGGGGGTTGACGCTTAGGGTGCCGCCGGTGCCAGTCACGGTGGTCGCGCCGAGTTGAAGGGCGCCGCCGCTCCTCATGCCGTCGTGGTTTGCACCGGCAAACCCGGTCTGCCCGCTGGTGGTAAAGTTCGGCGCTCCCAGCGGCGGGGCGGGCGTGCCGTTGGTGGTAAAGTTCGGCTCTCCCAACGGCGGGGCGGGCGTGCCGTACACGCTTACCGACCCGACCAGGCCGGCGTCCGAGTTCACTCCAACGCCGAACATCAGCCGGCCGGTCTGGGTTTCCTCGGCGCGCGTCTTCAATGGAAGATCGCGGAGCGGTTCCGCGCTCGCAGCCGTACCAAGGCCGTTCCCGGCGAACCATCCGCTGTTGACGAGGGACGCCTGGGGCGCCGAAGCCGGCGGCTGTGCGACAATGAGCCCGCCGTTGACATTGGTCCCGCCGCTGTAAGTGTTGTTGCCGCCGTTGATATTGGTCCCGCCGGTGAAGTTGTTGTTGCCCGAAAGGGTCAGATTGCCGGTGCCGTTGACAATCGTCTGCTTCTCGTACAGGTCGTTGAGCCGACCGCGGTTGTCATTCACCTCGACCTGTGCGGCACCTTGCGGCTTGCGGCCCTGATCAAGCTGCTGGAGCTGGACTTCCTTATCCAACTCCAAGACAGTGCCGCCGTTGACGGTGAGTTCGTTCGCCAGCGCCGGGTTCCGGGCCACCCGGCCGGCCGCCTCCTGCTCCCTCTCCATCTTTGGCTTCATGATCTTCCAGTTGTACGCGGCACGGGCCTTCTCGTAGGCGTTACCCTGCCGGGTAGTCTCCAGGAGCCGCTGGGCCTGCCTCGTCTGCGAGCCGAGCAGGGCGGCCTGCACGTCGGCCTCCTCCTGGACCGGGTGCATCGTGCCGCGGAAGTCGAGCCACTGGCAGGTCTCCGGGACCCAGAGTTCCACGAGGCTCCGCTCGATCCCGACATTCTTGCCGCGCGGGAACGAGTTGACCGTGCGGACCAGCGGGAACCGGACGTTTCCCAGCCCGCCGGGCGGGGGCATCTTGCCGCCGTACTTCAGCACGACCTCGTAGTTCAGGTCGCCGCGGGCCGTCTTGAGGATGGGCACCAGGACCCGCCGTGCCCCAGCCGCCCCGGGGACCTCCGCCGGCTTGACCGGCTCGCCGGCCACGTGGACGGTCCACAACGCCGCCCCGGCGGGCAGCTCCACGTCGAGGTACTGCTCGGTCGTATTATCGACGCTCAGCGTCACCGCCGCGCGGTAGGCCCCGTTGGCGTCCAGCACCAGTTTGGTGCGGGCCAGGTCGATCCGCGCCCCGGCCGTCTCCACGTCCTCGTGCCGGACGATATGGAAATTCAATTGCGGCCGTTGGCTGCTGCCGTCGGTGACATACGCCTGGTAGATGCGGTTGCCGAGTTTGCCCGTCAGGTCCTGCCACTGCTTCTGCTGCCGCTCGAGTTTCTGGAGGCCCACGGGATCGGGGACCACCTCGTCGCGCGAGGCGGTCTCCAAGGTGACGTATTGTGCCCCCACGCGCACGGCGTATTCCTCTCCGCCTTCCGCCTGCGCAACACCCCCCGGACGCAGTCCGGGGGCTTTGTTCCGCCCTCCGCCTTCGACGACCGGCACGGGGCCGGTGCAGGAATTCGGTTCCATCATGCGGTCGTTGAGCACCCGGACGCGGAGGTTCTGCATCACGTCGTCCTGGAGCTCCAGCCGGACGCGGATGAGCGGCTCGGCGGCGGCCACCCGCTCGATCGTCTTCTGCCGCAGCATCGGCACGGAGATCCGCGAGTCGGCCATCCAGGCGGGCAGCAGGAACGACAGCTCCCGGATGCCGGCCTGCCGGATCGTATAGTCCAGGAGGATGGTCGTCTCGACCGCCCGGTCCGTCACGCGGACGTTCGTGATCGTGTCGCAGGAGACCTCGGGCTTACGGGGCACGAGCCGGAGCGTGCCGGAGTAGTCGGGCCGCACGTAGCGGAGGGCCACCCGCGCCAGCTCCCGCTGCTCGGGCCGGAGCCATCCGAACACCTGGGAGAGCGGCTCCTCCTGGCAGTCCGCGAGTTGCCGGGCCTCGACGCCGATGGCCGGCTCGGCCTGCACCACCACGTCCCCCTGCTGGCGATCGACGTCCAGCACCTCGACCCGCGGCACCCGCATGGTGCGGTCCTCGCCCGGCGGGCTCACGTCGCCCAGCACCGCAAGCTCCAGGTCGCCCTGCTGGCCCTCGACCAGGTAGACGCTCAGCACGCGGCGTTTTTCGTCCCCCGTGACTGTCCACTGGTGCGGGCAGGCGGCCCCGTCCGAGAGCCGCTTGAGGCTGACTTGCGGCCGGGCAAGGTCCGGGGGCAGAACGAGCCGCAGCCGGTAGACCGGCCGGTCCTGGACGTGATACACGAC
>JBEKCP010000577.1:0-3825 GCA_050014815.1 Thermoguttaceae bacterium
CATGTGCTTCACATCCGCGAGCGCCAGCGGCCGCTTCAGCAGCGGATTGTCGTAAAGATAAATCTGGCCGACCGACAGATAGTTCGCGGCGCGCCAGTAGGCGTCCATCTTGTGGAGCAGTTCCGCGGAGAGAGTATTTGTCTTCATGCTTCAATTCTCCATTTGTCAGTCAAGGCCGAGAACGCGGCAAACCGTCTTGGCGATCATCTGTTCTTCGTCGGTGCGAATGACGCGGACGGAAACTCGGCTGGCCCCCGCGGAAATCACGCCATCATTTGCCGCGTTTCGCTTCTCTTCGAGTTCGATTCCAAGAAATCCCAGCCCCTGACAGATCCGGGCGCGGATCATGGGCGCGTTCTCCCCAATGCCGCCAGCGAAGACGAGCGTATCCAGTCCGCCCAGTGCCGCCGCGAATCCGCCGATCCATTTCTTGACCTGGTAGCAAAACATCGCGACCGCTTCAGCCGCCCGCGCGTCCTGCGTTTCACGGTCGAGCAAGTCACGCATGTCGGAGCTGGTCTCGGACACGCCGAGCAGCCCGGACTGGAAATTAACCATCTCATTGAATCGTTTTGCATCAAGGCCCTCGGTGCGTGCCAGGTACCAAACCAGTCCAGGATCGAGATCGCCTGAGCGGGTGCTCATCGGCACCCCGGCTGTCGGGGTGAAACTCATGCTTGTGTCCACGGGTTTGCCGTCACGCACCGCTGCCAGGCTCGCGCCATTGCCGAGGTGGGCGAGGATGACCCGGCCTTGTGCCGCTTCCGCTCCGGCCAGGCGGGCCAGTTCGCCCATCAGGAACGCATACGACAGCCCGTGAAACCCGTACCGCCGCACGCCCTGCGCCTCGTATCGGCGCGGAATCGGCAACAACTGGGCCACGCGCGGCAAGTCATGGTGAAAAGCCGTGTCAAAACACGCCACCTGTGGAAGGTCGGGAAACCGGCGATGAAACGCTTCGGTCAACAGGATCTCCTCCGGCAGATGCTCAGGATCGAATGGACTGAGCCGGTGCAACTCCTCAACCATTTCCGCGGTGATTCGCTGCGGCTCGCTATACTTCGGCCCGCCATGCACCACGCGATGCCCCACCGCGGTCAACGCACCGCGCCCGCTGCGCTGCTCGATCCAATCCATCAGAGCGCCCACCGCCGCCGTGTGATCCGGCGCCGTCACCGGCCGAGAAAAGTTGTCCGCCTGGTCCAAGCCTTTCACCCGCAAGGTGGCCTCCGGCAGTCCAATCCGCTCAATCCCGCCCTCCAGAATCCGCCGGAGCAGGTCACCGGCCTCGAACAGCGCGAACTTGATGCTCGATGAGCCGCCGTTGATCGTCAGGATGCGTGGGTTAGCGGGTTCCATATCCGTTCTCGCCGGGACGTGCTTCCAGTTCGATTGCGCGAGGGAATAGGATGTTGTTTTCCAAGTGGATGTGCTGGTGCAGGTCCGCCTCCATGCGTTGCAGTTCCTCGTACATGGCCCTGAAGGTCGGGCAGGCGTCCGGGGGCAAAGTGTAGTTGTCGGTGACTTCGCGGAGCTTTGCCAATGCCTCGCCGGCACTCTCGTGCTCGTGTTCCATCTGCCGGATCGGATTGCGTGCCGACCCGAATGGAGCCTGAGGCTTGGGTGCCCCTTCCTGAACGTACGCGTCAACGGCCACGATGTAGGGGAATAGCACCTGCTCCTCCTTCATGAGGTGACTGCCGAGTTCGGCATCCAGGGCTTTGAAAAGGTCCTGCACCTGGCGCAGCACGTCGCCGTGGTGCGCCGCGTGGGCCTTGAGCACCGTTGGCACCAATGACCTGAGTCGCGGCAACGCCGTTTTCATGTAGCCGTGGTGTGTCTCGACGATGTGACTGACCAACTCGCCAAGCGGTGCGGCATACCAATCCTTGTCGGTTGGTCCTGCCTTGCCTGGTTCCACCTGGAGGGCCTTTCCCAGGGCATCGACCAAAGCAGGGAGTTTCAAGCCATGCTCGTTGGCGACATCGGCCAGGCACTTGCCCCCTCCGCAGCAATAGTCGATCCCATGTTTCTCAAAGACCGGCCTGGTCTGCGGGTATCGGCCCACCAGGTCCCGCACCGTCATCTGTCCGTCTATTTGGATTGTCATATTCTCTGCCTTTCTTCCACTTGGTGTGGGGTTCTGTTCTCTGAAAACGCTCCGTTGTTCTTCTTGAGCGTCTCGCTCTTGGACGCGATGCACTCCATCAGCTCGTTCCAGGACTTGACGAACGATCTGGCCCCTTCGTCCTGGAGTTGGGCAGCCAGAGCGTCGCTGTCGACACCGGCCTTGGCGAACTTGGCCAGCATCTCTTCGCAAGTGCCGCCGTCTGCGGGCAAGATCGAGCCGATCTCCCCGTGGTCGGCGAAGGCTTTCAACGTTGCCTCCGGCATCGTGTTTACCGTAAATGGTGCGGCCAGCGCCTGGATGTACAACACGTCAGAAGCCTTGGGGTCCTTGGTGCCGGTGCTGGCCCACAACAGGCGTTGGGGGCGAGTGCCGGAGTTGAAGACGCGCTGCCATCGCGGCGAATCGAGCAAGCAGCGGTACGCCTGATAGGTTCGCTGAGCGATGGCGATGGCGAGTTGGCCGTGGAGCGCCTCAGGCGCTTTACCCATCACCGCGACGTCCCAGCGGCTGATAAACAAGGAAGCTACGGAGCCAACATCGGGGTTCAGCCCGGCGGCGATGCGCCGCTCGACGCCGCGCAAGTACGCCTCGGCTGCCGCAACGTACTGCTCGCGGGAGAACAGGAGCGTCACGTTGATCGGCACACCGGCAAAGATCGACTCCTCGATGGCGGGGAGCCCCTCTTTGGTACCAGGTATCTTGATGAACAGGTTGGGCCGTCCCGCCCTGGAGTAGAGTTCCTTGGCCGCAGCGATGGTGGCGGCCGTGTCGTGGGCCAGCAGGGGCGAGACCTCCAACGACACCCAGCCATCCACGCCGTTGGTCTGGTGGTGGATCGGCCGGAACAAATCGGCGGCCTGCCTGAGGTCCTCGATGGCCAACTCGAAGAACAGTGCCTCGCCCGATTTGCCTGCCCTCAAGTTCTGGTGAATAGCGTCGTCGTAGTCGGGACTATCCTTGATGGCGTGATAAAAGATCGTGGGGTTCGAGGTGAGCCCGGTGACCGAGAACTCTTGGATGTAGCGGCGGAGCGCGCCGCTGGTCAGCAGACCGCGGGTAATGTTATCGAGCCAGAGGCTCTGTCCCATGTCGTGGAGTTTGTGGGTCGCTGTCATCGCTTCTCTCCCAAAGTGGATTTCGATGTGGTTCGGGTGCTGCCGGCCCGATCGGACCGGAGCAGGGCGGGTAGGTCGTACTGGAGCAGGTCGCCGATGCGCTCGATGGTAATGTCCGCGGGCGGGTACATGCCCAGGGCCTTGGCGTCGGAAGCGTAGTGCCCCTGGCGCGGGAAGACGGTAGTAAGGCGTGATCCCCAGGCCTTCTTCACTGCGGTCAGGATGCGCAGCTTGTCGTCCACCAGGACGTAGTGACGGGCCGGATAGTGCTTCTCGACATCGTCCAGCTCCCGCTCCTTGTGGATGTAGATCAGCGCGCGGCCTCCGACCGCCGTATACAGCCCAGAACGCTCGACCTTGCGAGGTTGAAAGACGACATCGCCATCGGAGAGGATGACGGTCGGCCCCCAATCGTCAAGATGCCGGATTACATCGAGTGCGCCGACGAACAGGCGGTTGGCGAAGGGATAGTCCAGCAGATAGTAGGAGATGCGGAGGAAGTGCGGATCACGGGGATTCTCGGCCCGGTAGCGCTGAAGCGCGCCAAGATAATCCGCATACCCCAACTCCTCTCGGTGT
>JBEKCP010000578.1:0-3823 GCA_050014815.1 Thermoguttaceae bacterium
TTGACGTCATGGGGTTGGACTATTTCGCGGAGAGAACAACCGGCCCACGCCCCAGCGTGCATAATGACGTCGAAGCGATGCTCCGCCAGGTCGGTGGCGTTTAACTCCACGGCTGGCACAAGTCGCCCGATGGCCTTGGCATCAGGCAGGCTAGTCGGCTCTTGCTTCGCTGGCTCCCCGCTTCCTCTGGCAGCATCCGGTACATTTTGCGAGCATCCGAGCGGCAGAAGGAAAGCTAGCACAAGGGCATGGACACGCGCGATATTCATCGACGGATACAACAATTTCGGTTTGTCCAGCGGGAGGCCTTGCCGACGCCAGTAGGGCGGTCGCGTCAGCGACTTTGCGGCAAGGCTCCTGCTGGCGGTGACTTGTCCAGTTGTTTGCGGAACTTGTCCAATGTTTTCGCTGCGTCGCCGATCACCACTCTGCGGAGCGCATCAATCTGCTGGCGCAATGGCGGACACTTCATCCAGTGCCAGTCATACGGCTCGTTTGTCCAGGGAACATGCTCAAAGTATGCGTCGTTCTTGTTTCCTGAAACGTCCAGGGTGAAGTACGGCTCTTTCGGTGCTGCGAGCAGTTTTTCCCGGTTAATCGAGCCTCGATACAGGAACCCACTCGCAGCCAGATGCCGGATAATTGCCGCTGCCTCCTCCCGCTCAATGCGGGCCGTCAGGTAACTGGGCGGCAAGATCGAGGGGGCTGGCTGTACGCTGAGGAATACTGGGCGATGCTCGGCCGATGCTGGTCCGTGATACTCCAGCCTCAGGGTAAAGGTGTCTAGGCTCTTCAGGAGTGCCGCGGTGACGTCGCGCGTCCATTGAATGTACTGTTCGCCACCTTTCTGTGTCTGTGGCATGTCGCCATCGCCGAATCCGCGGAGCGGATTAAGTACAACCAGCACCCCCAGGATCAGGATTGCAAGAGATTGTCTCATGTTACCTCCGTACTGTAGTGCAGACCTCGGCGCTGCCAGCACCTTTCTATACCGCGCAGTGTCCGCCGGGAGGGGCCTCAAAGCGGACTTCGTTCCCACGGGCCCGCGAACCATTTCACCGCCCTGATTGTACCACGCGCACAGCGGGCATTCCGGGGGCCCGACGGTCACACGCCAAAGGCGGACGGACCCTATTTGGCCCGGCTCGCAATGCGAATAACCCGTTGGTGTCACCATATTGGGGGGTCCCGGATGCGGACCGCCGGCGAGAACCGGTACGACAAACTAGCCGGCCGGCGGGGATGTTCCGGCGCCGCAAGGTATAATGGAGGGGAACTCGCAATGTCTTCGTGGAGTGCCGGACATGCAAACTCACGCTGGTCTTAACGCCTCGGCGATCATCCTGGCGGTCGTTCTGACGGGACTTTCCGCCGGCCATGCGGCAGCTCAAACGCCTCGTGAGCCGTCCGGCAAAGAACCGTCCGGCCGCACGCCGCGCTGGAGCGGGCGAAAATCGGCAGAGCTGCCAACCTATCAGAAGGGGACAGTCCCCGACCAACCTTCGGTCGGTGCCCGGTCGGACGAAAATCGGGGCAGTCCCCAGGTTAGGCCCGCGGCGAACCGTCCGGCCGATTCCAAGCCGGAGACCGGCGGCACGCTGACGGCGATTCGGCGGGCACTCTCGGCCGTCTGGGCGGGCGAGTCGGCGACCGCCGCGGCAGCCGCCCCGGCGGCGGCTTCGACGCCCGCCGCCGAGCCCAAGCTCCGGTTCCAGTTCCGCTACCAGCCCTGGAAGGACGTATTGGACTGGTTTGCCCAGCAGGCGGGCCTGTCGCTGGTGATGGATGCCCCGCCGCCGGGCACCTTCAACTACAGCGACGACCGCCAGTACACGCCGGCCGAGGCGATCGACCTGTTGAACAGCGTCCTGTTGACGAAGGGGTACACGCTCGTGCGCCGCGGCCGGATGCTCATCGTCGTCAACCTCGAGGACGGCATTCCGCCCAACCTCGTCACGACGGTCCCGGCAGAGGCGCTGGACAGCAAGGGCGAGTACGAGCTGGTGAGCACGCTGTTCACGCTGGAGAAGATCTCGCCCGAGGAGGCCGAGGCGGAGATCAAGAAACTCATCGGTCCGCAGGGGTCGGTCGTATCCCTGCCGAAGTCGCGGCAGGTGTTGATCACGGAGACGGCGGGCCGGCTTCGCGCGATCCGCGCCGTGCTGGCGAGGATCGAGTCGCCGGAGGGGCACCCGACGGGGCGCGTCGAGACCTTCTCGCTGGCGTTTGCCGCTCCGGAGGCGGTGGTTCCGGTCGCCCGCCAGATGCTCGGCATCCCGGAGGACAAGCCCAGCGCCGCGGACGGCTCGATCCGCGTGGCCGTCGAGCCGGGGACCAACCGGATCGTCGCCAGCGGCAGCCCGGAAAAGGTCGCCCGCGTCCAGCAGATCGTCAAGGCGCTGGACGTGGCGGCGCCGGGGCAAACGGGGAGCCGCGTCGAGGGCACCCCGCAACTGGAGGTCTACACGGTCACGGGCTCCGATCCGCAGGCGGTGCTGGCGGTCCTCCAGACGCTCTTGACCGGCCTGCCCGACGTCCGGTTGGCCGTCGATCCTAAGACGGGCAACCTGATCGCCATGGCGCGGCCGGCGCAGCAGGCGACCATTCGGGCCACGCTGGCGCAGTTGCAGCGGGAAGCACAGCGGGTCGAGGTCATCCGGTTGGTGCGGGTCGATCCCCAGACGGCCGTCCTGGCCATTACGAAGTTGTTTGGGGCGGCCGAGGCGGGCAAGACCACCGCCCCGCAGGTCGACGCCGACCCGATCACCCGTCAACTGCTCATCCGCGGCACCGAGCCGCAGATCGTCCAGATCCGCAGCCTCTTGGAGAAGATGGGAGAATCCGGCTCGGCGGCCTCCACCGGCGGAGAGAAGGTCCGCGTGCTGCCCCTTTCCAGTCGGAACAGCCGGGCGGCGTTGGAGCGAATCCAGGAGATATGGCCGACGATGCGTGCGAACAAAATCCGCGTGGTGGCCCCCTCGGCCCCGGCCGAGCCGCCCGGCTCGACTCCGGGCGAGCCGCGCGAGAAGCCGGCGCCGCCGCCGGGTGTGAAGCCGCAAGCGGCGGAAAAGCACGGCGGCGCCAGGATCGTGCTGGTCGCAGCGCCGGGTAATCCAGCGGACTCGAAGGGCGACAGTGCGAAGCCGCAAGCGGCGGCGGCCGCCGAGCCTGCCCCCATCTTCGTCATTCCGGGGCCCAACGGCCTTATCATCGCGTCGGAAGACACCGCCGCGCTGGACGAGTTCGAGCGCCTGCTGGGCACGCTCACCGGCGGCGCCCAGTCGGGTTGGGATACGACGATCTTCTACCTGACGCATGCCAAGGCATCGCAGGCGGCAGAGACGCTCGAACGCCTGTTCGGCGGGGGCGCGGCGACCGTCGCGGCGCTGACGCCCTCGGGCCCACCGCCCGGGCTACCCGGTCAGCCCGGCGGCGCGGCGGGCAACGTCAGCCTCCTGGGAACCATGCTCCAGATGGGCACCCGCCAGCGGACCATGGCCAGCGGGCCGATCCGCATCACCCCGGACGAGCGCCTGAACGCCCTGATCGTTCAAGCCAACGCCGCCGACCTCGACGCCATCGAGCAGATGGTGCGGGTCCTCGATCAGAAGGAGGGGCCGGAGGAAGTCCTCATCACCCCCAAGCCCCGGCTCATCCCCGTGCTGCACAAGGAGGCCCAGGAGATCGCCGATATTGTCCGGGAGGTCTATGCCGACCGGATGGTGCAGGCGCCGCAGCAGCGCGGGCCGATGGGGGGACCGTTTGCGGCGATGATGGCCGGCGCCATGAATGCGCAAATGGCCGGTGCAATGGGCGGCCAAAG
>JBEKCP010000579.1:0-3822 GCA_050014815.1 Thermoguttaceae bacterium
CACATTGATGAACACCCATCGCGGTTTAGCGGGCGGGCTTGCCCGCCGAGTGAATTGTCGGTCAACTCATGCTCGGCGGGCAAGCCCGCCCGCTAAACGTGCTCCTCTCGGCGGTCTGGGCGTACCAGAGTGCCAGTATATGCGTTACGCAGGCGTGACATAATGGGTATAATGCACTCTCTCAACCTTCTTTGGAGGTCTAAATGTCCACCGCCCGTGAAGCCCCCCCCGCCGTCTTGGTTACCGGCTCGTCCACGGGCATTGGGGCCGCGTGTGTCCGGGAGCTGGACCGGCGGGGTTTTCGGGTCTTTGCCGGGGTGCGATCGGAAGCGGACGCCGACCGCTTGAAAGCCGATTGCTCGCCGCGCGTAGTTCCGCTCCGGCTGGACGTGACGAAGGACGATGACATCGCGGCGGCCGCCGAGACGATTCGCCAGGGCGTGGGCGATGCGGGGCTGGCCGGGCTCGTCAATAATGCCGGCGTCGCCGTGGCCGGCCCGCTCGAAATCCTCCCCCTTGAGGAACTGCGGAGGCAGTTCGAGGTCAACGTGATCGGCCTCATAGCCGTAACGCGGGCGATGTTGCCGCTGGTGCGGCGGGCCCGGGGCCGGATCGTCAACATCAGCTCGCTCAACGGCCGGATTGCCTCGCCCTACCTGGGGCCGTACTGCGCCTCGAAGCACGCCGTGGAGGCCCTCAGCGACGCCCTGCGGATCGAGTTGCGAGGCTGGGGCATCCGCGTGGCCGTCGTCCAGCCCGGCAAGACCTCGACACCGATCTGGGAGAAATCGCTCGCGGCGTCCGACGCCCTGAGCGGCGAGGCATCCCCCGAGGACCTCGCCCTCTACAAGGCCGATCTCGCGGCCTTCCGGGGCTCGATGGTGCAGGTGGCCGCCACCGCGCAAAGCGTGGACGCCACCGTCCGGGCCGTCCTGCACGCCTTGACGGCCCGCCGGCCCAAGGTCCGGTATCCCATCGGGCTGGAGGTGAAGCTGCTGTTTCGCGTGTTCAAATGGGTCCCCGACCGCCTCTGGGACTGGATTCTCCGCCGGGCCTTGGGCCTGCCGGCGTAAGGTAGCCGGCTTCGTTTTTTTCAAGGGAGAATTCCATGGGCATCCATCACAACAACAAAGTTGCACAACGAAGACCGGCGACGTCGCAAGTGTCCCGCCGCAAGTTCTGCAATGGGGTACTCTGCAAATCGTGCATTGTCGCTTTCAGCCGCCTGCCTCCTCCGCCCGCGCCATGACGAGCGAGAACGGCACGTGGGCCAAGGTCCCGAAGAGCGGATGATTCTGGAGCCTGGCACGCAGCAGCCAGGGGGACGATACGCCGCAGAGAAACCGGGCAAAAGCCCGCGGGTCCCGCAGCTCCTCGACGTGCTCTTGCCGCAGGAGTTGTGCCGCGGCCCAGACGCTCGCATCGATGGCCGGCGCGGGCCTTTCGGGCAGCCGGCTGGCCTTCCCACCGGCGAGGCACCACGAGCAGTGCCCGCAACGGCGATCGGAAGGCTCGGCGAAATGGGCTCCCAAGGCCGTTACCTGGCAGCCGTCGTGCTGCACCCAATCGGCGACCTGGTGGAGACGGCCGATTTCCCGCGATTCCCGCTGCAAGAGGCGGTCGCTGAGCGAGCGGCTGAGGGCCGCGAGATCGCCGGGCCGCCCCAGGATGTGGTAGCGATGCCGTACGCCGGTCGATTTCAACTCCAGGTGTCCCTGCTCGGCGAGGTAGTCCAAGGCCCTCACGGCGCGATCGCGCGACTCGCCGATCGCCTGACATGCCTCGTCCACGTCGATTCGGAACCAGGTCTTGGCCTTCTTGGCTTGGGCGAAGAGGCGGGCCAGGAAGTCGCGGCGCTCGCCGTCGAAAGCGGCCAGTATCTCGGCCGACGGCCGCAGCGGCTTGAATTGGTAAGTCGAGTAGAACGGCGTTCCGGCTTCCAGGTGCCCGAGCAGCTCCAGGTAGGTCAGCAGGGTGCGAACCACCGACAAGCGGATGTCGTAGGTCGACGACAGTTCGTAGACGCTGACGTCGAAATCCGCCGCGCTGGCGAAGACCTGGCGGACGAGCCGCTCGACGGCCGAAAGGGTGGGCGTATCGCCGTAGGCGAAGTTCTCCAAGACGTTCAAGTCTTCGGGGCAGAAGAACATCTCGCAGGTGGCCGGCCGCCCGTCCCGCCCGGCCCGCCCGATCTCCTGGGCGTAGCTCTCCAGGCTTTTCGGCGGATTGTAATGGTAGACGTAGCGGATGTCGGCCTTGTCGATGCCCATGCCGAACGCGATTGTCGCCACCACGATCCCTTGCCGGACGGCGATGAACCAGTCCTGGACGTCCGCGCGGTCGGCGTCTTCCATGCCCGCATGATAGGGCCGGGCGGAGAAGCCTGCGGAGCTCAGCCGTGCCGCCAGCACTTCGGCAGTCCGCTGCAACGTCACGTAGACGATCGTCGGCCCCGGCTCCCGCCGCCGCAACCGGTCGAACAAGTGCAGCTCGCGGTCGTGCGCCGTTGCCGGAGTGGCCATCAGCGTCAGGTTGGGGCGATAGAAACCGGTCCGCACGGCGCACCGCGGCTCGATGTGGAAGAAGCGGCAAATGTCGGCCAACACCTGCTCGGTGGCCGTGGCGGTCAGGGTCAGCACCCGCTCGGCGCGGCACAACTGGGCGAATCGGGCCAGCCGCAGGTAGTCGGGGCGGAAATTGTGCCCCCACTCGGAGATGCAGTGGGCCTCGTCCACGGCGAACAGCGAGATCCGCGCCCGCTCGATCGACTGGCAGAACCGCTCGTTGACGAACCGCTCCGGCGCGACGTACAGCATCCGCACCCGGTTCGAGCGGACCTCGTCCATCGCTGTGCGGTACTCGTCCAGGCTAAGGGTGGAGTCGAGCCGCCGGGCGGTAATCCCTCGCGCCGCCAAGGCGTCGATCTGGTCTTTCATCAGGGCAATAAGCGGCGAGACGACCAGGGTCAGGCCCGGCAACAAGAGGGCGGGCAACTGGTAGCAGAGCGATTTGCCGCCGCCGGTAGGGAAGACGGCCGCGGCCGAGCGGCCGGCCAACAGGTGGTCGATCACTTCCCGCTGACCCCGCTTGAACTGGGTGAAGCCGAAGCGATCGGCCAGGACGGCATTGATATCCGGCTGCATGGCGGATTCCTCCTTCGGAAAGGGCGGCCGAACTGAGGAAAATCTGGATATGTGTACCAATATACACTTCACCGCGAATCGTGCAAGGGCCCTGGCGGAGTTTTCCGGGGTCATCCGACGAACTGGTGCGTTCGTGGTGCCAACGGGGCGGGGAGTTCCCCCAGACCACGGCGAAGCACTTGGCGGCCAATTGGCCCCTTGCCGGACCCGCTCCGGGTGCTATAATGTACACATGTACATCATTCACCCCCCGGGGCCGAGGCCATGCTCCCTGAACTCACCCGCGAAGAATTGGCCGCCGGCATGGATGCGGTGGTCTTCGAGATCCTCAACGAGGCCGGCATCCACGGGCCGCCGGTCGATGCGATGGACCTGGCCCGGCGGCTCGGCATCACCGTGGCCACCGACGAGTTCCAGGAGGGCCGGGCGCGGTATGTCCGGCTCCGCGGGGGCCATCCGTCGCAACTCCGCCCGACCATCCTCCTGCGGCCTTTCGACCGCCGCGAGCGGCAGCACTGGGCCGTCGCCCACGAGATCGGCGAACATGCGGCATACCGGGTGTTTGCCGCGTGGGGCGCAGACCCCCGCGAGACGCCGCCGCGGGCCCGGGAAGAAACGGCCAACTGCCTCGCCGGCCGGCTGTTGGTGCCGACCGCCTGGTTCGCGCCGGACGGCCTGC
>JBEKCP010000580.1:0-3821 GCA_050014815.1 Thermoguttaceae bacterium
CGCCACCGAATCGAGCAGCTCGTCCGCGCGGCGCAACAGCGCGCTGCCGCGATCGACGTAGCCCGGGCGGAGATTGGCCGGATCCATTGCCACCAACGGACCTTGGCAGTGCTGACAGACGACCCTTCTGCCCAAATACTCGACCCGGATCTGGAGCTGCCGCCCGCACGTTGGACAGCCTTGCACGAAGTACGTGGCGTTGGACATGACGGTCCCTCCGTTTACCGGTCGCCCCTGCGGCTAGATTAGCATGATCATTATGGGGCGCGGCAGGCCGAATTGTCAACGCCTCTCACACAGTTTTAACTCGCGCAGTGCTAACAGTTGAGGAAAAAGGGGACTGTCCCCATTTGCCGCGGGTGCTCCGCACAAAAGGGGACAGTCCCCTTTCCCCTCCTAGCAGTGATAGCATTGTGAAGCTGCCTGCGATGCGGATACCTGCGCAACATGAGTGACCTGCGGGATCACTTGATCCGCCGGACCGACTTGATGACCACGCTCTCGACCGGGATATGCTCGAACTGGGCGGTATCGCGGGTCGAAACCTGCCCGATCCGGTCGATTGTGGCGAGCCCCTCGTCGTCCGTCACGTCGCCGAAGACGCAATAGCCGTAGCCCTGGGCGGTCCGCTCCTTGAAATTGAGCACGTCGTTGTCGGTCAGATTGATGAAGAAGTGGCAGGTGGCCGAGTCTTCGTAATCGGGGCGGCGGGCCATGGCAATCGTGCCGCGGCGGTTCTTCAGGCCGTTGTGGGCCTCGTTGCGGATGGCGACCCGCGGCTTCTTCTCGATCAGTTCCAGCGTGTAGGCCCCCCCGAGGATGATCCGGGGGTATTCCTTCAACACCTGGTGAAAGACGGTTTGGTCGTAGTGGCCGGCGGCCGCGTAGGTGAGGAAGTTATCGACCGTCAGGGGTGCCTTTTCGGCATCGAGCCGGAGGGTAATCTTCCCGAGGGTCGTCTCGATCTGCACCACCGGATGGAGGGGGTCCAGCTTGGGTTGGGCCGCCGGACCGCCCGGCACGCTCGGCGAATCGGCCGGGCCCTTCACCGAGGCGGGGGTGGACGGCGTTGCCTCGCCCTGGCGTTGACAGCCGGCGATTGCTACGGACACGACCGCCGCAATCGCCGCCAAAAGGAACCTTGATTGATGTCGCACGGCCTAGCCTCCTTGCCGGGGAACCGGGTAGCTGCGGAGTTGGTATCATGCCCAAATTGGGCGTTCCTTGCAACGTCGATTAGGAAGAAATCGCTGGAAGGCTGGAAAGCTGAAAGGCCTGCCGGGCCTCCTGGGGGGATGGGTAAGAAGCCGACGCGGTCGAAGTGCAAGGTCGTGCGGGACTGTCCCGATTTTCGCGAAGCGAAAATGGGACCGGGTACCCTCTGGGTGCCTTCGGCCCACGCCCTTCGTTCCTCAGGGCGTGCCACCCGAGTTGCCCAGCAACTCATCGACCGCCGTGGCGATGTCGGGCCGAGTGACGAGCGACTCGCCGACGAGCATGGCATCGACGCCCGCGGACTGGAGCCGCAGCACGTCCTCGCGGGTGCGGATGCCGCTCTCGCTCACGATCCAACGGTCGGCCGGCACCTGCCCGCGGAGCCGCAGCGTGTGGGCAAGGTCGGTGTGGAAGGTCTGGAGGTCGCGGTTGTTGATGCCCACCAGGCGGGCCCCGGCGGCCAGGACCCGCGGGAGGTTCGACGGCTCGAAGAACTCCACAAGCGGCGTCATCCCCAGCGCGACGATCGCGTCCACAAGCGCCCGGAGCGAGGCATCGTCCAGGCACTCGGCGATCAAGAGCACGGCATCCGCCCCGGCCGCCCGGGCCTCGATCACCTGGTAGGGATCGATGATGAAGTCCTTCCGCAGGACGGGCAACTCCACCGCGGCCCGGACCGCGCGGAGGTCGTCCAGGCTCCCTTGGAAATGCGGGGCGTCGGTCAAAACGCTGATGCAAGAGGCCCCGTGCCCCTGGTAGATGCGGGCGATCTCGGCCGGGCGGAAATCGGCCCGTAGCAAACCCTTCGACGGGCTGGCCTTCTTCACTTCGGCCACGAGGCGCACGGGCCCTTTGCGGGCCAGCGCGGCGTAGAAGTCGCGGACCGCCGGAGCGGACGCCACCTGCCGGCGGAGCACGGCCTCGGGCAGCCGGGCCTTGGCTGCCGCCACCTCCCGCCGCTTGTCCGCGACAATCGTGTCGAGAATCGTCGTCATGGGCCGCCCGCCGCCCGTAGGCGATACCTCAGTATAACACATTCAGACCGGCGCCAGGGCCGCGTCCGCCCCCGCCCCGGCAACGTAGGTGATCGTGTCGGCCCGGTAGTGGTACAGTTTGGCGGGACTGTCAAATAATTCTGCGGGGTTATCGCCAACTCACGTAAGATGTCAGGCGAGGGCAGAAGGCGGGGTTGCGCCGCCGGAACGTGGCATCTAGCCGGCGGATGTTGGAGGTGGGTTGTCTGATGCCTCGGGCAATCGCAACAACTGCGTGCGTCCCGCATCGCTAAGAAACTTGACCGCTTCACATTCAACGCCGCGAAGCCGTTTGCCGACGAGTGACGCTTTCACGTGTTCGGGTGTTGCAAAATCCGAAAATGAGGAAAACTGCCCCGACGGACCCTTGGTTGTGTCCACAAGGTATCTGGCAATCGACGAGGCTGACCAGAGAACCCTATAGTGGTTATGTAGTGCCTTGTGGCCGCAACGCTTCAGAGAATCCAGCCGGTGCTGATGCCCGTGGCAGGATCGCCCCTGCTGTTTGACCAGAACCGCTTCGGCGATTTGCACGGCCTTGTAGAACGCTACGACGGTTACCCACTCAGGAAACCGCTCAACGTCCCTTAGCAGGTGCATCAATACGTCATGGTTCTTGTTGGCCAGGGCTATATGATCGGTTTCTGATGCCATCGCCAGAAAACTCCAACACGAAGCGGGGGTCAATAAACGATGCCACTGCCGCTTGCGAGGCGAGCGGTAGGGCGATTGCGTCCATGCGGATAAAGCCAAGGTCGGAATCGTTTGCAACACGAAAATCCAAGTCCGAGACCAAATCCTCGAACGCATCGTCAAATTCGCATCGGTTACGGACAATTACGAAGACAAGGGCCCCGTCGCGTCCAGTGAGATAGGCAGCAAGAATGGCATCCCGATGGTCATTGATCCACTCGGCCAGCACCCGCAGCAGCAACGCGAATTGATCCGAAAATATCTCAAATTGCACCCCCACTAGCTGTAGAATCTCTATCGCGCGTTTTACCTTCATGGCGAAACGGCCTTGGTCCCCCCGTGGGGTAACGACAATTGTGCCATCCTGGTCAGTTGCCCAGTCCAAGCGTACAACAGAGGTTTCTGCCGCCACAGTGCTCACGACGATAATCCCGATTGCTAGAGGTGTCCGCGAACCTGGACTGGGGTAATGCGCGCACTAAGAGGCGCTGGCGTCCAGGCCACACATTTGATTATCGGTTATGACGCCGCATTGTCAATATGCTGGCAGCCTTGTCAATCCCAATTTAGGTGCCGATGAGCGTGGCTGAGCCGCAACGTCTTTGCGTACAATATGTTACAGCACAAGGAATTCTTGATTTCGGGATAGCTTGGCTTGCCACTATTGGGGGCGAGCCCGCAGCGTCGGGGAATAAAGCCGCGTTCTCTGGTATCTTAGGCGTATGCGGGCCGCATGGGATGCGACCGAAACCCTGGAGAGCGGCCCGCGTCTTGACAGAATCCCCAATCTGGGGAAAATGAAAGCCGGCGGGGGCAAACCGCCGGCTTCTTTCTTCTGTGCCGCTAGGGCGACACTGGCACTGAAGGTATGCCTATTGT
>JBEKCP010000581.1:0-3807 GCA_050014815.1 Thermoguttaceae bacterium
CTGGACCTGCACGACCTGCACGCTCACTCGGTCTGCCTGTTGAAGCTAACCGACACGGCTGTGTCCGCAGCGCCGCCTTCGATTAGCGACCTCAAAGTACCGTCCACGGCGGAAGTCGGGGTAGTCAGCCAGTTTTCTGTGGAGGTCGATCCTTCGTCGATGTCTTCAGTCGTGTCCTTTGGTTGGAATTTCGGCGATGGCACGTCGGCCCAAGGGAGGCAGGCCACACACGCCTACACCCGCGCCGGAACGTATTCGATCACCGTGAGTGCCCAAGGAATCGAGGGACTGACTACGCAGCGTACTGGCTCCATCACCGTACACGGCGCAATCGACAACGACTTCCATTTCGAGAAGAATCGGCGATTCGTCGAGACGAAGACCCCCGCGCCGTAACCCTGGCCACGCGACCGGATGCGGCGTACACCCGATCTTCCTTATGAGTGCGCCGGGAATATGGGAACGATCGGGCGGCCAAGGCCTGTGCTAGAATCAGGTGGGTACTGAACGCCATTGGATTTGTATACGGCAATGGCACAGGATTGTGGTGAAAGGGAGATTGCATAATGACACCTCGAGAACGTTGGCTGGCCCTCCTTAAGGGAGAAACTCCCGACCGAACTCCTTGCGACTATTGGGCTACGGCAGAGGTCACCGAGCGGCTGCGGAAAGACCTAGGTTGCGACTCCGAGCGCACCCTTTGGGAACAGTTGGAAATCGACAAGCTGGTGCCTGTTACCGCCGTACATCCGCTGGCCAAGGAAGAGAATTGGCATACCCAGTCCCTCTGGAGCCTCTGGCACATCGAAGTCGCGAAGGTCTCCTATGGAGACGGTCTGGGCACTTACGAAGAGGCCGTCACGAACCCGCTGGCGAAAGCTGAAACCGCGGCGGATGTCGAGCGCTTCGACTGGCCTGATGGGGCAATGTGGAACGTGGGCGGCGTGCGCGCGCAGTGCGAAGCGTGGCCTGGGTACCCGATCCTGGGGGGCTGTTACGAGCCCTTCTACCTTTACTGCCGGCTGCGAGGAATGGAGCAGGCCCTGGCCGACCTCGCCGTGAATCCCGAGGTGGCAGAAGCCGCACTCGAGCGTATCTACGACATCCACGAATCGATCATTCGCCGTACTCTGGAGGCGGCCCCTGGGCTGGTTGATTTCGTCTACGTTGCCGAAGACCTTGGCACGCAGGACACGCTGTTGATGAGCCCGGCAACCTTTCGCCGATTTCTGAAGCCCTGGATGCGGAAGATGATCGATCTCATTCACTCCTTCGGCGTGAAGGTGATGCACCATGATGACGGCGCAATTCGGCCCCTTCTGCCGGAACTGATCGAGGTCGGCATCGACATCCTTAATCCCGTTCAGTGGCGCTGCCCCGGAATGGGGCGCGAGGAGTTGACACGGGATTTCGGAAAGTCACTGGTGTTTCACGGCGGCGTGGACAATCAGCAGACACTGCCTTTTGGCACACCGGACGACGTGAAGCGGGAGGTCGCCGAAAATATCCGCATCTTCCGCAAGGGCAAAGGCTACATTGTAGGGCCGTGCCATAATCTCCAGCCCAACACGCCCACGGCCAATATCCTGGCGATGTATCAGGCTGTCCAGGAATGTGCCGCTTGAGGTGGGTAGGGAACTCGCGCTGAAATCAGCGGTCACCGCCTCATAAAGATACGCGAGCGTTGCTTCGAATTTCATGTCGAGCAAGAATTGCTGGCCAGCAGAGTAGGCATTCACATCGCTTCGCGAGTTCAGCCTCGCGGCCCTCACGAATTCCTGCTCGGCTCGCTTCGGCTGTTTCAGTTCGCGACTGGCGAGACCGAGAAGCAGGTGCGCTTGGTCGTTATCATCTCGCGCTTCGACCGACTTCTCGAAGCAATGCCCGGCACGCGCCCATTCGTTCCGGTCAAAGTGGACCTTGCCCACCCGAAAGTACACTTGCGCAGGAGAAGAGCTGTGGGGAATCGAAGCTTCCAGCCAATCCCAGGGAAACCCGAGAGCAGGTAGGGAGTATAATGGCCTCACGGAAGGACTCTTGCCGGAGGTGCGCTATGGCTCTCTCACGGTTCTGGTCCGCGGCTCTCTTATTCGCCCTGCTTCAGATACTAGGGGGGACTCCTCCCTGGACGCCTGGCCCGATCACGCAGACGCCTCCGAGACAGCCGGAAAACCGCTTCCCCGTTGATGAGCAGCGGGCGCCGCAACAGGGAAAACCGAAGTTTGATGCCGCGCAGCTCAAGCGCGACGCCGAAGAACTGAGCAAGTTGGCCCAGGCGATTCCTCCTGGCGTTGAACAGGCCAATAAGGGTGTAATATCGAAGGATCTGAACGATCGACTAAAACGGATTGAGAAGCTGTCGAAACAGCTCCGTCGGGAACTCTTCCAGTAAGCGGAATGACCAAAGCAACGCTGCCAGGCATACCGGCTGCGGCCTCCGCGAGCCCATTTTCCCTGCGGGCAAAGCGTATACAACTTCCCGTATGTACAAGGTTCCGCTCATCTGTGCCCTAAGCTGCATCTTGCTGCTGGCCGCCTTCGGACTACGCTCGCAGGGCGGATCGGACGCAACAGTGCAGCCTCGGTTCGAAGACGTCGCGCCGCATGCCGGTCTGACGGCGCGCATGGTGAACGGCGGCGAAAAGATCAAGAAGTACATCTGGGAAAGCACGGGCAGCGGCATCGCGGCGATCGACTACGACCGCGATGGCTACCCGGACCTTTATCTTCTCAACGGCAGTACCCTGGAGGGCTTCGCCCCAGGCTCCGAGCCGGTTAATTACCTGTACCGCAACAACCACGACGGGACATTCACAGACGTAACCCAAAAGGCCGGGCTGGCGCACTCCGGCTGGGGACACGGGGTTTGCGTCGGTGACTACGATAACGACGGGTTTGACGATTTGTTCGTGACCTATTACGGCCAGCCGAACATTCTCTACCACAACAACGGCGACGGAACCTTCACCGATGTAACCAAGGCCGCAGGTCTCTACAATCCCAAAGTTAACTGGGGGTCGGGATGTTCCTTCTTCGACTACAATCGCGACGGGAAGCTGGATCTGTTCGTGGCAGGGTATGTGGAAATACCCGATGAGAAGACCACGCCCCTGCCCGGGTCCGGCCCCAACTGCATTTTCAAAGGCGTGGCCGTGTATTGCGGACCGCGCGGCCTGCATCCCTTCGGCACGAGTTATCTCTACCACAACAATGGTGATGGAACCTTCACAGATGTCTCGGAGGCCGCGGGGATCCGCAAAGCAGCAGGCTGTTATGGGCTGGGTGTTCTGACCGCCGATTTCGGAAACCGCGGTTGGCCGGACATCTACGAGGCCTGCGACTCTGTAGCCAGCCTCTTCTACCGGAATAACGGCGACGGAACATTTACCGAGCGAGGCGTGGAAGCCGGCATAGCCTATACGGAAGACGGTCTGGAGCAGGCCGGAATGGGCGTCAGTGCAGGGGACTACGATGGCGACGGCCTTCTTGACATTTTCAAGACCAACTTTGACGACGACGTTCCCGACCTTTATCACAATGAAGGCGACGGCAGCTTCACCCTCCGGACCTTCGACGCCAAATTGGGGTCCAATCTCAAGAAGCTAAGCTGGGGCGGCGGGTTTTTCGACTATGACAATGACGGTTGTCCCGACATCTTCATCGCCAACGGCCACGTGTACCCTGAACTCGAAAGCCACGGTCATCCCGAATCTCCTTATCGCCAGCGGAACATGCTCTACCGTAACTTATGTAACGGGACCTTTCAAGATATGACCTCATCGGCCGGCGCCGGGCTTCAGCTCCAAC
>JBEKCP010000582.1:0-3806 GCA_050014815.1 Thermoguttaceae bacterium
CTGGAAGGCCCCCTGCCGACCGATACCCTGATGGTCCGCGCCCGGGACGGACGCTTCGAAGCCGTAGTGGCCATGTATCACGACCAGGGGCACATCGCGCTGAAACTGCTGGGGATGCACCGGGCGGTGAACGTGACGCTCGGGCTGCCGATCATCCGCACCAGCGTAGCCCACGGCACGGCGTTCGACATCGCCTGGCAGGGCCGGGCGGAGACGGGCAGCATGGTCGAGGCCCTTCGCGTGGCCGGCCTGCTGGCAGGCGCGAAGCCGCAAGCGGCTTGTTAACCCCCCTGCCCTGCCCTGCCCTGCCCTGTCGGTCGCTTTACTTCGCTCTTGCCGACGGTCATAATAGAAGGTTATGAATATGCCGCTAAGGGTGATCGCCGCCTGGGGTCTTTGCGTCGGGCTGCTGGCGGCGGCAGACCAGCGCAGCCCGGACGCGAATCCACAGGCGGCCGTCGAGGCCGTCCAGCGGGTGGACCAGTTGGGCGACCCTTCGTTCGAGGCGCGGCGGACGGCTGCCGGCCGGCTCACGGCGCTGGGTTTGGGGGCCCGCGATGCCTTGATAAGCGGCCTGAAGCACCCGGACCCGCACGTCCGGCGGCAGTGCCGGTGGATCCTGGCCGACGTGTTGGCGTTGGATTACCAGCAGCGCCTGGCGGCATTCCTTGCAGACACCGCCGATGCGCAGCCGCACGGCATGCCCTGCTGGCCGAAGTTCAAGCAACTCGTGGGCGGCGACCCGGAGGCCAGGAAGCTTTTCGTCGAGATGTTGCAGGCGGAAGGCCCGCTGCTGGAGACGGCCGCGGCCGGCAACGCGGCCTCCGAGACCATCGCGGGCGCGCTCATGCTGCGGTGCCAGAACGCCGCGATGCGGCTGTCGCAGATGGCCGGCCCCGACGCCCGGGGCCGACAATTGTCGATCGGCGCCATTGCGACCATCCTGTTCATCCTGGCCGATCCCGAGTTGAGGCTTCCGCTGCCGGCCCGCGAGAACTATTTCCCGATGAATTGCGTCCAACAGCCCCCGTTCCGCACGGCAGTCACGGACGCGAAGCAGACGGCCCTCAAGAGGCTGGTGGGCCGCTGGCTGGTCTCGCCGGGCAGCGTCAACATCCTTGTTCAGCGGATGCACGTTGCCTTCCAGCTTCAGATGCCCGAGGCGATGGACCTGGCCCGCCGATTCATGAGCGATCCGAAGCTCGGCAATCCGCAGTGGCGCGTCCAGGCGATGATCCTGGTGGGGCGAATGGGCGGAAAGTCGCATGCGGCGATGCTGGCGACGCTGTTGGACGACACCACGGAGGTGACCCGCACCGCGGGCAACCAGCCGCCGCGGCCGCGGGTCTGCCAGATTCGCGACGTGGCGCTGGCGTGGCTCGTCTACTTGACCGGCGAGGACTTCGGCCTGTATGGGATGTCGCAGGCGAAGAACGAGTTCGACCAGTTCATGAAGAGCCCGCAGCAGCTTTGGTTCAACTTCACCAACCTTGGGTACGAGGATCCGAAGGTTCGCGACGCGGCGATGACCCGATGGAAGAGCCGCGTGGCCCAGCAGCCGCTGGATCGGCTGCCGGAAGGGCCGCCGCCGGCCCAGATCGAGGTGATCAACGCGCAAGGCATGCCCATGGCCGCCCGTGCGATGGCCGCCGGGCCGAAGCAGCCCGTTGCGGGCAAAGCAGCCCCCGCGCCGGACGGCGTGAAGTCCCGGCAGGCCGACCGCCGGCAGGTGCAGGCCCTGGCGATGGCCCGCGACCTCTGCCGACTGCAACGCTATACCGAGGGCGTCCGGCTGTTGGACGACATCCTGGCCGCCGGCGAGGACAGCGTCTTCCAGGCGAAGGGGCCTGTCGCCGTTTGGCGCGGCCTGAAGGCCGAGGCCGGTCGGGTCTTGGCGGAGTTGCCGGAGGAGGGGCGGGCCGAGTACCGCCTCCAGTTCGACGCGGTCTCCCGGAAGATGCTCGACGACGCGGTTCGCTCGGGCCGGCCCGATGCGATCGCCCCCGTCGCCGAGCGGTTCTTCTACACCGCGGCAGGCGCCGAGGCCGCTTACCTGGAGGGCTTGTACTGGCGAGACCGCGGCGAGCCGTTCCGCGCCGCCTTGTGCCTGGCCCGGCTGCGGAACACCTCGCCGGACGCCGATCGCCTGGAGCCGCTCTTGTCGATCGAGCTGGCGGGCTGCTCGATGCGTGCGGGAATGGGCCGCCAGGCCCAGGCGTGCTTAGGCCGCCTGGCCGCGCGCATGCCCCAGGCCGCGATCCTCCTGGCCGGACACCAGGAGCCGTTGCCCGCCAATGCCGACAAGGCTGCCGACTGGCTGCGATCGCTTCCAGGGCAAGGCGGCCAGGCCGAGGCCCAGGGGTGGTTGATGTACCAGGGCGACACCGCCCGCAACGCCTCCGGCGATCTCGGCACCCCGCTGGTCGATTCCCGGGCGGCGATTACCGCCGTCAGCACGGGGCCGCTTTGCGAGAAGCTCGAAGCGCTGCGCAAGGAGCGGCTGGAGCAACGCCGGTTGACGATCCCCGACCTCTGCCCGCTGGTGGTCGGCAAGACCGCCGTGATCCGATCCGCCACGCACCTGGCGGCCTTCGATCTGGCGGCGTCCAGGCTGCTTTGGGAGGCGCCGGCGGAGGACTCGCTGGCCTCGTATCTCCGCGACAAGGCCGCCGAGGCCCGGCCGCTGGAGGGCGAAGCGGTCAGCCGCGGCCTCAAGTCGCGATTCTGGGACGACCCCAACTTCGGCATGCCCGCCAGCGACGGACACAGCGTATTCCTGCTGGAGAACCTGTACTTCGGGTTCGGGCCGGGCTACCAGCGGATCGGCGTCGGGCCGGACGGCCGCCGCCGGATCGAGGGCGAGTCGGTCGAAAGAAACAACCTGCTCTGCGCCTATGATTTGGTCACCGGGAAACTCCAGTGGGAGATCGGCGGCCCGGCCGGCCAGGATGCGCTCCCCATGGCCGGCACGCTCTTCCTCGGCCCCCCCCTGCCCCTGGCCGGACGATTGTACGTGCTGGCCGAAGTGGACCGCCAGACCCGGCTCTTGGAGCTGGACGCCCGCACCGGCGGGCTCTTGGCCGCGATGACCCTGGGCTTGAGCGACCCCGAGCCTGGCACGAACCAGGGCTTTGTCATATTCAACGGTATGTTCGCCGGCATGGGCGGTCCACAGGGCCTGCCGCGACCAAGCGCCAGCCCCTCTTCCGCCGACGGCATCCTGGTGTGCCAGGTGGCCGAGAACCAGTACGCCGGGCTGGACCTGGCCGGCCGCAATGTCCGCTGGATCTACCAGGTCGCTCAGCAAGAAGACGCCACGCCGGCGGCCATGAGGATGAACGTATTCCTCATGCGGCAACGCGCCATGCTGCAAGATGCCGATGAAGATCGATGGTTGGATGCCCCGCCAACCATCGCGGAAGGTCGCGTGTTGCTGACCCCGCGGGACAGCAACGAGCTGGTATGCGTACGCCTGGTGGACGGGCAACCGCAGTGGTCCTCGCCCCGGCTCGACGGTCTCTACCTGGGCGGCGTCCAGCAGGGCATGGCGCTGGTGGTGGGCCGAGGGCACGTCTGGGCGCTCGGCATGACCGACGGGCAACCTGTATGGAAGGACCGGATCCCCCTGCCTGAGGGCCAACTGCCCGGCGGACACGGCCTCTTGGGCCAGGGCCGCTACTACCTGCCCCTCAGTTCGGGCGAGATTGCGGTCTTCGACCTGCCCGCCGGAAAACTTGTCGCCCGGTCGCGCGGCACCCCGCAACGGCTCCCCGGCAACCTCGTGGCGTGCGGCGACGGAGTGCTGG
>JBEKCP010000583.1:0-3786 GCA_050014815.1 Thermoguttaceae bacterium
GACTGTCCCGATTTTCGCGAAAATGGGGACTGTCCCAATTTTCGCGGGCACCGAGCGCAGCTTGGTCGCGAAAATGGGACTGTCCCCTTTGGGCCGTGCGGAAATGGGACTGTCCCCTTTGACGCAAGCCAGCGGGCGATCCGCGGGCTGGCCGCCGCCGTGCTCCGTTACGACGCCCGGTGGTGGCTCGATCGCGCCGGCGAGGGCCGCGATCTTCTGAAGCCGCTCTACGAGGACCTGTTCCCGCGGGCGCTGCGGCATAGCCTCGGCGAATATTACACACCCGATTGGCTCGCCCGACACGTGCTCGATCAGGTCGGCTACGCCGGGCAGGCCGAGGCGAGACTGCTGGACCCGGCGTGCGGCAGCGGCACGTTCCTGGTCGCGGCCATCCGCCGGCTGCGAGCAACCCTGGGAAGCGGCGGGCCCGGCGCGCTCGCCATCATTCTCAAGAACGTCGTCGGCGTGGACCTTCATCCGCTGGCGGCCGCCAGCGCGCGGGCCAATTACCTCATGGCCATTGCCGACCTCCTGGCAGATGCCGAGGAGCCGGAGATCCCCGTCTACACTTGCGATGCGATCCTGGACGGCCCGGGGCCGGCCGTTGTCCGCGACGGTTTCGATTATGTCGTCGGCAACCCGCCGTGGATTGCCTGGGACAACCTGCCGAAGGACTACCGCGGGGCGACCGCGCCCTTGTGGCAGCGATACGGCCTGTTCTCGCTCTCCGGCCGCGAGGCCCGGCACGGCGGCGGCAAGAAGGACCTCGCCATGCTCATGCTCTATGTCGCCGCCGACCGGTATCTCCGATCCGGGGGGCGTCTGGGCATGGTGATCCCGCAGACGCTTTTTCAGACGAAGGGGGCCGGCGACGGATTCCGCCGCTTCCGGCTGGGGCCGGACGGCGATTGGCTCGGCGTCCAACGGGTGGACGACTTGGTCGCCGTCCGCCCGTTCGGCAACGTCGCGAACCGCGCCGGCACGATCGTGCTGGAAAAGGGCCGCCAGACGCAATACCCCGTACACTATGTGAAGTGGCGACAGGGGGCCGCCGGGCTTGAGCAGGAGTATTGTCTGGCCGCACCGATTGCCGCGGACCAGCCCGGCTCGCCCTGGCTCGTCCGCAACGTAGAAAGTAGGGTGGGTCGAGCGCAGCGAGCCCCACCAATTTGGCCCGAAATGATGGTGGGGCTCGCCGACCAATGCTGCGCATCGGTGCCCGTCGACCCACCCTACAAAGCCATGCGCTCCGATTACGCGGCCCACCTGGGGGCCAACAGCGGCGGGGCCAACGCCGTCTATTGGCTCGAAGTGCTGGGCCGCTCGGGCGATGCCGTGCGGGTCCGGAACCTCGCCGCCAAGGGCAAGCCCCCCGTGGAAACGGTCGAAACGGTGATCGAGCCCGAGTTGCTCTATCCGCTCATCCGCTGGATCGACGTCGATCGCTATCGCGCGCGGCCCTCGGCCTATTTGCTCCTGGCACAAGACGCCTCGACCCGGGCCGGCCTGGACCCGGAGATGATGGCGCGGCAACTGCCGTTGTCGCTGGCGTATCTCGCGCGGTTCGAGTCGCTCTTGCGTCGCCGCGCCGCCTACCGGAGGTACCAGGAGCGGAACCCCTTCTATTCGATGTACAACGTCGGGCCGTACACGCTCGCGCCGGTGAAGGTGGTTTGGCGCCGCATGGACCGCCGGATCCGCGCGGCCGTAGTGGAACCGGTCGAGGACCCCTGGCTGGGCCGCCGGCCGGTGGTGCCCCAGGAGACGTGCGTGCTGGTGGCCTGCGGCTCGGCCGACGAGGCCCATTACCTGTGTGCCGTCTTGAACAGCGGCCCGGTCCACCGGCTGGTGGCCGGGCACAGCGTGACGGGGGGCAAGGGGTTCGGCACGCCGGGGATGCTCGAATTCCTTCCCGTGCAGTTCTACGAGCCCGGCGATCCGCGGCACGTTGCCCTGGCCGAGTGCAGCCGCCAGGCCCATGGTCTGTGCTTGGCCTCCGGCCCTCGGGCATTGTCCACGGTGGACGAGGCGGCCCTGGGCGGCCTTTCAAGCCGCATCGATCGGCTGGTCGCCGACCTCTGGGGCCTGGTCTCGCCCCACCATTGGCGGAGTTGAAAATGAGAGTCCGGCCCCGACGGCTTCAATTCCTCCGGATTCCGGTAGTCTCCAAAACTATACCTGTAGGGGGTACGCATATTGACAGGCTGGCCAGAATAGTGTCTACTTTCTTTCGATGCTACTGGACCAGAGCCGGTGACGTTTGGCCGGAAATGCCAATCCATCAAAGCATCATTCCGTCCAATAAACGGAGGAGTGAATGCGGGGGTGGTGGAATTGGCAGACACGCGGGGTTTTCACCCCCGTAACGGTCACACGTTGTGCGGGTTCGAGTCCCGTCCCCCGCATTCCATTATTGACACTCCCCCCAGAGACGATATACTACTTATGTGTGACCGTTACGAGGCTGAAGACTCAGCCGAGGCGCCGCCGGTGAATAAGGCGGCGCTCTTTTTTTGCGCCGATCTCAGGTGCGCGGCCGTTCAACGACTTGTCAAGGAATGGGCTGCGTTGTACCGGCAGGAGTTGCTCGACATGTGGAACCGGCAGGAGTTCCGGCAGCTTCCGGGATTGGAGTGAGCAGGTCATGGAAAGAACCCCTCGCCTCGCCAGTGTTGAACCGGCGGGACAAATGGAACTCCTGGTCCGGTTCGAGAACGGAGTGGAAAAGACCTACGACTGCCGGCAACTCCTCGCCCGCCCGCAATTCGCTCGGCTCCGCAGCCCCGCCTTTTTTTGTGCAGTGAAGGTGGATCCGGGCGGCTACGGGATCTCGTGGAGCGATGACATCGACCTGAGCGAGTACGAGCTCTGGGTCAACGGAAAAGGGGTGAGTCAGGACCGGTGAGTCAATGAGCAGTAGGGTGGGTCGACGGGCACCGTGCGAAGCATGGTCGGCGAGCCCCACCAATAACGATTTTGCCATTTTCTGGTGGGGCTCGCTGCGCTCGACCCACCCTACGTTTCCGCAACAGACACAAAGTGCGTATTGTACCACGGCCGACCGCTTCTCCCCACTCTTGACAGGCCCCGAGGGCACGGTTAAATTGAAACGTTTGCAATGGTGGTAATGGATCGGGTCCTCAGGAGTCGGTAGCATCATGACGCACCAGGTGACGTTGATTTTGGGCGATGGGGTCGGTCCCGAACTGGCCGAGGCGGCCCGGCAGTGCGTGGACGCCACTGGGGCGCAGATCGCGTGGGACGTGCAGGAGGCGGGCGTCGACGTGATGGAGCGGCTCGGAACCCCGCTGCCCGACGCCTTGCTGGAGAGCATCCGCCGGACGCGGTGCGCGTTGAAGGCCCCCATCACCACGCCCGTCGGAAGCGGTTTCCGCAGCATCAACGTCCAGTTGCGGCACGCCTTCGATCTCTACGCCTGCGTCCGCCCGTGCAAATACTATCCGGGAGTGCGGACCTTCTTCAGCAGCGTGCCGGTCGACCTGGTGATCGTCCGGGAGAATACGGAAGACCTGTACGCGGGGATCGAGTTCGAGGCGGGCAAGCCCGAGACGCGGGAGCTGATCGCCGCAATCAACCGCCTCAGCCCGGACCGCATGATCCGCACGCCCGTGGACGCGACCGGCGTGTCGATCAAGCCGGTCAGCGTCCCGGCGACGGAGCGGATCGTCCGCTACGCGATGGAATATGCCCGAGAACACGGCCGCAAGAAGGTGACGGCCGTCCACAAGGCAAACATCATGAAGCACACGGACGGGCTGTTCCTGG
>JBEKCP010000584.1:0-4368 GCA_050014815.1 Thermoguttaceae bacterium
GAGGAAATCGGCGACCAGTTCGGGATCGACGGCGGGCGGACCGCCTTCGAGGCGTCCCAGGGCGGCGGCTACCATCTCGTCGCGGCGACCGAGACCGCGGAGGATCGAGCCGCCGGCCTCTTCCGCCTGGGCGAGCCAGCCGGCCGGCAGCAATTCCTCGGCCGCCGGCGGCACCAGGAGCAGGTGTCCGGCCGGCTGCTCGGGCGGCGTCTCGGCGGCCGCCCAGCGGGGCATCGCCTCCGCCGCCGCCACCAGCGCCGGGTGCCAGAACGCCGTCCATGCAGAGAGGATCTGCTCGGCCGCCTCGTCGCCCCGGGCGTGGGCCAGGTCGTCCAAGCTGTGACAGGGCATCAGCGGCGTGAGGCGCGTGAATTTCACTTCTTAACGATACCCGCCGGAACGGCCCGCGAAAAGGGTAACCGTTCACAGGCCGGGGACTGGCTCGTTTTTCGGCCCTTTGAGGGCCGAAAAAGGTGCCTGTCCCCTTGCCTGCCGAGGGGGACAGTCCCATTTTCGGGCTGAAGCCGCGAAAATCGGGACAGTCCCCTGTGAACGGTTATGTCAGTCGGCAGCAGCGACCTCTGCGGGCCTGGTCCAACTCAGGCGACCCGTTTCGTCCCAACAACAATCGAGGGTCTGAACCCCGTCGGAATAACTCCGGCGAACGGGCCCGGAACAAGGCTGCGGATAGCGGATTTCGTACGCTTTGGCTTCAACTCCTGCAACCTTACTTGGAATCGCGGAATGTCCAGGGCCTTCTTTCTCGCCGAGTTCTCATAATCCTGCAAGAACTTTTTCACGCGGTCCATGGTATTTTGCGGCGTGGTGAGCTGCCACATCAGCCAGACCGCCCCGTCAAACAACTGGTCGAAAGTCATGTGGCTGGGAATGACTTCCGGCACGCCGAAGTTCAGTCCCTCCAGGGAATCGCGGTTCACCTGGTCCAGGTATCGATTCTCGCGGATCATTCTCGCCTTCAACGGGGTGCCGTCCGGGGCGTGGAGCATGTTGAAGCTCACTTGCGAGACGCCGGCGGTCTGGAAGAGATCGTATTGCCGCTGGAAGATCGAGGCATCGTCGCTGTCGAATCCGACCATCAGGCCGCCCCAGACCATGATCCCGTGCTCGTGAAAGGCCTTGATGTTTTCGGCCAGGTCGTTTCGCAGGTTCTGCGTCTTGGAGGCCTCCGACAAGGCGTCGCGGTTCGGCGTTTCTATCCCCACAAACGCCAACGTGAGTCCCGCATTGGCCAGGAGTGCGAGCAATTCTTCATCATTGGCGGCGTCGATCGAGATTTGCGTGGCGAAGTGCATGGACCGCCGCTGCCTGTGGTTCCACTCGCCCAAGGCGCTGAGAATCTGCTTGGCCTTCGCGCGATTGGCGCCGAAATTGTCGTCCGCCAGGAAGACCGACCGGAACCCGAGTCGCTGGAGTTGGTCCAGCTCCAGGATGATGTTCTCGACGGGTTTGTATCGCGGGCGGCGGCCGACATAAACGATCGTGTCGCAGAACTCGCAATCGAAAGGGCACCCGCGGCTCGTTTGCACGATCCCCGCCCAGTAGAGCTTTCTTGCAGCCGGCGATATCGCGCTGAAATCGGGGAGCGGAGTAAGGCCCAGGTCGACCGCGCCCGTTTCGCGGTACTCCGGCAAATGCCGCCCGGCAAGGTAGTCGGCCATGAACTGGGGCCAGATGCGCTCCGCTTCGCCCATGATGAGCACGTCCGCCAGCGGGCGCCATCGCTCCGGGCTCAGACAGACCGACGGGCCCCCCGCCGCCACAAGGACTCCGCGCCGGGAGAACTCGCGGGCAATCTCGCCGGCCCGTTTGATGCTGCTGTGGAACCCGCCGATGCCGACGAGGTCGACGGGTTCATCGAAGTCGATGGGCTCGACCGTTTCGTCCACGATTCTGACCGCGACTTCCTTGGGCGTCAATGCAGCCACGGTCGGAAGGCTTGCATTCATAATCCCCCCCGGAACACCCAGTCGGCGGCGGACGTGCCCCATTTCATTCAGGTCCACGGCGTAAGGCTTCGGGAGGACGAGCAGCATCTTCTTGGTTGAATGTCTCATATAATGATCATTCTACCATTTCCCGCCTCGATTGAAAGCGGGCACCTTGCAGGCCTCGCGGAGCGGAATTCCCCGGGATGGGCGCGAGCCCCCATCGGGGGTTGTGGACGCGGGCCGGCTGGTATAATGGATGTGGCGGGCAAACGATTCGGACGCATGCGATAGACGGCCAATCATCAGACGAGCCGCCGGCACTTGTGGACGTGAGTTGGGAGGGAGTATAGTACTGGGTGGGCATTGTGTGTTTGGCCCAGCGAAGGAGGAACGCTACATGATTACCTTTCGGATTTCAGCCGAGGTCCCGGACGACCGCCGGGTAACCGTGAGAGTGCCGCCGGAGCAAATGCCATGAGTGAACGCCGGATTCCAGACGAATTGCTTTCCCAAATCGAGCGCGACCGCGAAGCCATCAGGCAGGAATTGCCGGAATTGGCCGAGCGGGACGCCCACATGTGTGAGGCTGCGGCCGAGGACACGCTGTGTGGGCACCTGCGTCAAGTGATCCACCACAGTCGCCGGCCGTTGGACGACATCGCCCGCGACGCCGGCATTTCGACCACCGTGCTCTGCCTATTCCTTGAGGGTGAGCGGACACTTCGCTCCGACGTGCTCGACCGCCTCGCCCAGGCGGTCGGAGTGACGGTCTCACTGGTGCCCCACGCCACGTAATGAGCAATGTAGAGTCGCAACGGAATCGCAACGGGGGGAATCGCAACGGGGACGCAGCTAATATTGGCAACCCGGGCTACCGGAAACTAGCTGCGTCCGCGCTTCGACCCCCTGTTGTTGAAGGCGCAGCCTTTGAGGCGATTACCCGCGTATCCGAAGGCAAAAACTATTCTGTCTTTTCCGTCTTGGGTTTTGATTTGGCTTTCTTGGTCGCCTTCTTCTTTGTCTTTGCCTTGTCGTGCGTCTTATGTTTCGCTTTCTCCTTATCAACTTTCATATCGAACGACAGATCGAACGATCCCGACAAATTAAACTCCATGCTGAAGCCGGGGGGAAACTGGCTGAAGGGAGAAGACTTCTCGGCACCGGATGCGTCAGTGAATAACGGCACTTGCGGCATAGGCTCGTCGGGTTTGGGTGCAAGGTCAGCGTGTGCCACGCCTGCCATGGATGTCACGCCTGCCTCGGGTGGCTTGGGTGCAACCGCCTTGGGTGGGGAATCCTCACCAAATGCGAGCGATGCCACCCAAACGACACACAGAAAAGTAATTCGCTTTGTCATGGTTGAAACCTGCGGTGAGAGGAAAACGGAAAAACGCCATTATAGGCCGGTGGTCACGCCCCTTCAACAGCGAATGCACCCCCATCCCCGAAAAAATCCGGCTGATGGCTTTGGGGCGGAAAACGGGCCGTCACTGATATTGCCCAGACAGTGGTAGAAGAATCAGCAATGCGTGTTCAGGCCTTTCGTAACCCCTACCGCCGCACCAGGAAGGAGAACGTCCTATGGTCCACATGACAATCGATATGCCGGAGGAGGCGCTGGCCGCGCTTCGCACGGATCCCGAGAACTTCGCGCGGGAGTTGCGGATCGCCGCTGCCGTGAAATGGTACGAGTTGCGACGGGTCACTCAGGAGCGGGCGGCGAAGATCGCCGGCCTCTCCCGCACCGAGTTCCTCACGGCGCTCGGGCAGTTCGGCGTCTCGCCGTTCCAGTACACCGCCGAGGAGGCGTTGGAGGAGGCCGGCCGTGAGTGACGTTTGGAGTCGCAACGGGGACGCAGCGAGTATTGGTAAGATAGGGCACAACAAACTAGCTGCGTCCCCGTTGCGACGCCCGATAATTATGTATGCTGTCCCCGGAACTCAGTCCGCACGCTCCGGGCACCGACCGAAGGTCGGGCGCCATCCGAAGGATGTTCGCAGAATCCGGCACACGGAGTGTGCCGGCTACATGAGGCTACATGAGGGCGACTTGCATGGTTCCATCCGCCTCACTAAGCTATTGGGATGGTTGCCTGCCCTAGATGTTCGTAACCCCCCAGGAGTCTCAAGGACATGCGAATGCCACGATCCATCACGATGATCGCTGCCGGCAGCTTCGCCGCGATCTTGCTGCTTTCGGGCTGCGACAGCGAATCGGACCAGCCGAGCACGCCAAAGCGCGACACCGCTCCCAAGCCGGCCGCCCGGCATATCGAGGCGCCCCCGGTACCCGCGGTGATCGAGATCGATCCCAACTCGCTCGATGGGGAGAAGAGGAAGCTGTACGACAAGGGATTCAGCCAAGGGCTGAAAATGGCCGAGGGGTACTATAAGAAGACCTTCGAGGCCGGCAGGTCGG
>JBEKCP010000585.1:0-3779 GCA_050014815.1 Thermoguttaceae bacterium
CCGCCACCGCCTCGAGCTCCTCCGGCGGCGCCGCCCGCGGATTGTCCAAGTACCGCGTCAGCAGGATATCGTCGAAACGGCCCACCAGCCGCTGGAGCATGCCGCGGTGGTCCTTGTCCCGGCTGGCGGCGAAAATCAGGATCCGCCGCCTGGCCGCGAAGCACTGCGACAGGGTTTCGACCAGGGCCTCGATGGAGGCCACGTTGTGGGCCGCGTCCAGCACGACGGCCGGCCGCCGGGCGACCACCTCGATGCGGGCCGGCCACCGCAGTTCGGCCAGCGCCGTGCGAATGGCCGCCTCGTGTACCTTCCAACCGGCCCGTCCGAGCTCGTCCAAGGCTGCCACGGCCACCGCCGCATTGGCCGCCTGGTGGCGACCGGGCAGGGCCAGCGAGAACTCGCGGGCACCGCCAGGCGTCCCGGACGTTCGTAGGTCCCGTCTGCCGGACGGGACGATGAGCGCCCCGCCGCCGGCTGCCCCGCCTTTCGTTCGCAGGCGGACCAGGCCGCGGGCGTCCGCACGCTCCAGGTGCCGCGGCGGCTCGTAGTCGAAGTCGAAATCGCTCCCGCGCTCGATCAGCCGACATCCCCGCTCCCGGCAGATTTGCCGAATGACTTCCCGGGGCTCCTCGTCCGTCACGCCGCTGACCACCGGCACGCCCGGCTTGATGATGCCCGCCTTTTCCCGGGCGATCGACGCCAGGGTGTCGCCTAGTTGCTGGGTATGGTCGAAGCTTATGCTGGTGATGACCGAGACCTGCGGCGTACATACATTCGTGGCGTCCAGGCGACCGCCCAGCCCGACCTCCAGGACGGCCGCCTGGGCCTCTTGCCGCGCGAAATGGAGCAGCGCCATGGCGGTGGTGATCTCGAAGTAGGTGGGGCCGGTACACGGCGGGCAAGCCCGCCCGCTAAACTGATCCATGTCCTCGACTGCCGGCCGGACCAGGTCGATCAGATCGACCAACTCGCCGGGGTCGCAGGGGTGGCCGTCGATCCGCATCCGTTCTTCGACCCCCTCCAGGTGGGGCGAGGTGTAGAGCCCGGTCCGCAGCCCGGCGGCCGACAACGCGGCGGCGATCATGGCCGAGGTCGAGCCCTTGCCCTTGGTGCCGGCGACGTGGACCACCGGCAGCCCCCGGTCGGGCCGGCCGAGCCGGTCGAGCAGTTCCTCCATCCGGTCCAACCCCAATCGGTGGGGGTCGTAGGGGATCGCTCCGCTCCGCTCGTAGTCGATCCGATCCAACAGGAAGCGGATCGCGGCCTCCTGCTGGGCAAGATTCGGCTCGATGAGAGAGGTGGAATTCCCCATTTTTTGTGGAGCGTGGTCCAAACCTGTAGGGCGGGACGAGCGCAGCGAGTCCCACCACAGTGGAATGCGGCCCGTTCTTGGTGGGACTCGCCGACCGACGCCGCGCGTCGGTGCCCGTCGACCCACCCTACAATTCTGGGCTCGGCATCCAGTATAAGGGAGCGGGGGGAATTTGTCTTGGCCAGAATGCGAAGCGGCCGCCCAGCCGGAAGGCCGAACGATGGCCGCGGAGGACGCCCAGGTGCCGCAATCATCCCGCCGCGTGAGGGTCCGCGGGTCAATGATTTGTTACGCGTCCCGGAATTGCGTGGGCGTATTGACACGCAGTCGGCCTATTGACAGCGCCGCCAGGCTGATTAGACTAAGGGCTAGGGTTTCTTCCTTTTCGTGGAATGGTTGAGCATGTACCGCACAGTCCAATGGGTCGCACGAGTCGGCGTGTTGATTCTGCTGCTGGCGCCTGCAAGCCAGGCCAGCGCACAGACGCTCAGGACCCTGTTTGATTTCGACTGGACGCACGGCCGATTTCCCTATGGCGGCCTGATCCTAAGCGGCTCAACCCTCTATGGGACGGCGTCGGCGGGCGGCGCCAACGGCGACGGCACGGTTTTCAGCCTCGCCACAAGTGGCGGCACCCCCACGACCCTGCTCTCCTTAAGCGGCACGAACGGCGCGTTTCTCGGCAGCGACCCGCTGGGCACCTTGCTGCTGAGCGGCTCAACACTGTACGGGACGACCTACCAGGGCGGCCCGAACAACGACGGCACGGTTTTCAGCCTCGCTACCACCGGCGGCGCCCTCACGACGCTGTGCAGTTTCAACGGCACCAACGGTTCTTTGCCGCGAGTCGGCAACGGTTTGACGCTCAGCGGCTCGACCCTCTACGGAACGACGGCATACGGCGGCACCTCCAGCGACGGGACGGTTTTCAGCATCGCCACCAGCGGCGGCACGCCCACGACCCTCGGCAACTTTAACGGCACCAACGGTGCTAATCCCTTTGGGAGCTTGACGCTCATCGGCTCGACGCTTTACGGGATGACGTCGTCGTTCAGCAGCGGCGTTTTCAGCATTGCCACCAGCGGCGGGGCGGCCCCCGCGATGGTCGCGCCCTTCAACACCAACGCCAACGGGACTGGTCCCCAGGGCGGCGGTCTTGCCCTCGACGGCACAACCTTCTACGGCATGACCGATGCCTTCGGCCCCAACGGCCACGGCGAGGTCTTCCGCGTCGCCGTGACCGGGGGCAGCCCCACCACCGTGTATGCGTTCAACGGGACCGACGGCAACGGGGCAAGGGGCGGGCTGACGCTCAGCGACTCGGTCCTCTACGGGACGACAACGACCGGGGGCGCCTACGGCCACGGCAATATCTTCCGTGTCAATACCGACGGCAGCGGTTTCAACGACCTCTTCGATTTCAACGGCACCAACGGCGACTTTCCCGCGGGCACTTTGCTTCTGAGCGGCTCAACGCTCTATGGGACGACCGACCTGGGCGGTAGTGGCTCGGGCACGGTTTTCGCCCTGGACCTGACGCCCACCCCCGAGCCCAGTACGGCCATTCTTGTCGGCGCCGGCGCACTGGCTTTCACCGGCTACGTCTGGCGGCGCCGCCGCAGTGGGCGTCGGAGCATAGAAAGCGAGACAGGGTCCGATAAGGCTAGAATAGGAAGTCGCATTGCTTGTCCATCTTGCCAATATCGGCCCTGCCCCGTCTTCCCGTCGCGTAGCGACGCAATGATGGTAGCGGCGGGTTTTAACCCGCCGTTGCGGTTGCACGATCACGCGTTCGTCGCGTAGTGACGGCTGAAACGCCAGGCGGCGCTACGCGACGCGATTTCTGCGCGGGGCCCCTGCGTCCGTGGGTTGAAACCCACGGCTGAAGCATCACCTACGGGCGACGGGCTCGCTCCCGAACGAAACGCCCCATCCTGCTGGCTGAACTCGAAGCACGCTACACCGACTCATCCTGGCCCGAAGGCGGGTCGTTGTGAAGTATCAGGTTGTTACTCGGCCAGGCCTTCGGCCCGGCGGGCGGCGTCGTTGAGCCCCTCGATGATCTTCTGGATCACCTGGTCCTTCTGGAGGTCGGTCGCCACTTCCATGTTGTGGCGCCAGGCGGGGATCCGGCGGCGGTCGAAGACGGTCATGCCGGTGGTCAACTCGCCCATCGTCTCGACCTCGCCGGCCATCCCCTGGCAGGTGAACAGATCGGGGTAGGCCACGGCCATCAGCGCGACCGTGTCGTGGACGTGGATGCCCTCCAGGCCGAACTGCTGGCGATAACCGCGAAAAGCGGCCGGGAGGATCCGCCGCAGGAAATGGCCCACGCGGGTCGTTTCGTCAGGGACCTGGTGATAGAGGTCGAACGAAAGGATGATCTGGTTCGTGACGTCCAGCGGGATGAGGCTCTTGGTCGAGGCCGATTGAAAGACGGCCGCGGCGGCCGGTGGGTCGCAGAACA
>JBEKCP010000586.1:0-7529 GCA_050014815.1 Thermoguttaceae bacterium
TGCGTCCGCCGCAGGAACCGCTCCCACACCCCCTCGGTATAGACCAGGTCCAGATAGCGCATCCGCTGGCGGAGTTCCGGGTCGATCAGCCCCTTGTGCTTGTCCGGCGGCGTCTCGATCGACTTCGTGAGGAAGTGCAGATCGGAAACGAAAATGCTCAGTTCGCCCATCCGGGTCCGCCCCAGTTGGCCGTCGACGCCGATAATGTCGCCCAGGTCAAGACACTGGGCCAGCTCCCAGTTCCGCTCTCCTACCTGCGATTTCCCGATGAGAAGCTGGACCTTGCCCGTCCAGTCGCGGATATCCACAAACAGCAGCTTCCCCGCCCTCCGCTGGAGCACGATCCGGCCGGCGGCGCGGACTTGCGGGCCGTGCTGCTGGGGCGGCTTGCCGGGCTCGCCCTCGCCGGCGGGCTGGACCACGATTTCGTTCTCCCGCGCCCGGATCCGCCCGATGGCCTCGGCCCCGTCGAAGCGATGACCCCAGGGGTCGATGCCCAGCTCGCGTATCTTGCGGAGCTTTTCCCGCCGCGCGGCCTCTAACGCCGCGCCGCTCACAGGCTCGTCGTGACTCGGTTCACTCATGGTGTCTGCCTTTGTGGTACTGTTCGAAGCTGACCGGCTGGAAGGTCGTAAGGGCTTCCCTCGCTTCGGCGACCCGCTTCAGGTCGGCGGCGCTGAGCGAGGCCGTCAGGTCGTGCCGGCTGCGAACGATCGCCGTCTTGCCGCCCTTGGTGGGCGTGACCGACAGATCAATCGCCGAAGCTGTCGCCTGCCGGCTTGCCAGGGCCTCGTTGAGGCACAGCCGCGCGAACGGGGGCCGTGCAGCCGGATTCAGCACGCTGTTGAGCTGGGCGAACCGGTCCGAGAACTCGCGGTATTGCCGGGCAACCTCCGGGCTGGCAGCCGAGAGCCGGGCCCGATAGGTCAGCCATTTGTTCTCCAGCGTCAGTTCGCCCGTCGCCTTGTCGAACCGCTCCGCAAACGCCGGATCCGCCAGGAACCGGACCAACGCCTCCGGGTGCTGCATCGCCCGCCGGCGAATCCGGGCCAGGAACGCCGTGATTTCCGAGGTGCTCAACTCGCTCGTCACGCGGCGGCCCGGATCCAAAAGAATGAACCGCTGGCTTGCCTTCTCGAAGATGACGATCTCGGCCGGTTCGTCCAGAAAGTCGTAGATCACCCCGCCGTAGAAAATGGTGGTGCTGTGGGCGTCGGGCTGTCGCTGATTGCTGACGTAGACGCGGTTTTCGATGCGGAAGTCGTCGCCGGCCGCCCCGGCCGGTCCAAACAGACCGCCAGCCGCCGCCATAAGCCCAAGGGCCGTCAGGACCGCCATGACTTCTTGCTTCGCCATACGCCAGTAGGGCCCATGCGGGCTAGGGGTCTGACACATTCAATTTGACGGGCTGGGTGCCACTGCTGGCCGGGTACCCTCCGGGTGCAGCAGTGCGGGAACACGGTTGGGCAAGCCGGGCACCATGCGAAGCATGGTCGTGGCACCCGACAGTTTGGTTGTGTCAGACTACTAAAATGCCAAGTTTCGCCTTCGGAAACGTACCGCTACTCTCCCCGCGCACGGCCTGATCCGGGCGGGGAAGGTCGGGAGGATACCCGACCCGGGGGGAGTTGTAAAGCGGAGATTGGGCCTTTTCCGGGGGACTGTCCCGATTTTCGCGGGCAGCATGCCCTGCATGGTCGCGAAAATGGGACTCTCCCCTTTGACGCAAGAACCGCCCCATGAGCACAAAATCCAGGACAGCCGCTTCCCCGGGGTCCCTGGGGTGGGCTTGTCGGAACCCTTGTTGACACGGTACTATTGCCGTGATAGGTTACTGGACGATGTATGACGGCGGGCCGGCCGCCGGTTCCGCCCGCTACTATTGGCCTTGGGGGATTAGCTCAGCTGGGAGAGCGTCTGAATGGCATTCAGAAGGTCGGCGGTTCGAGCCCGCTATCCTCCACTCACTAAAGCCCGTCGTGACAATGAGTTGCGACGGGCTTTTCTTATGCCCTGACGGCGGGGTGTGCCTCCGGTGCTATGCCGGTGCTAGGACGCAGAGAAAAATGGGGGGCGTCGCCGGTGTCTGCCAGGAAATCGCGTTCTTCTCGCGAGGAGACGGTCTTTCGGGGCCTTTCCCCTCTTCCGGGGTTCGCCTAATCCAATGCCACCCGGCGGGCCTCGGCCGCCGCCAATTTCTGTTCGGCAAAGCCGGCCCGCGCGTTATGGGCCTGGGCCGCGATGCCAGCCATGTAGACGTCGTCGTCGGCCAGCTTGCGGACCCAAGCGAGGGTGCGCCATTGCTCTTCGTCCTTGGCCGCCCAATGGCTGATGCTCGCCTGCGCTGCCGTTGCGTTGCGGGAGACGGTCGCAAGCCGCACGGCCTCCGACTTGTGCTCGACGACGGCCGCCGCCGCGGTGGCGACTTCCACATCGGCGGCCAAGATTGCCTTCGCGTGCTCGACCTTTTGACCGAACGTTGGGCCGAACACGACCGACGCGAATTCTATGTCATCGCTCGGCACGGGCCGGCCCGCGGCGGCGTCCATAACGATTCGCGTTGCCTTCGCCTCGCGCTCCCGGAGGAATTGAACAACGTCGGGGGCCTGCGCGATGCCGGTCGTGGGCAGCGTATCCGGCGAGCCGGTATCGGCCGCAGCGGCAGACGCGTCATCGGCTCGGCTGATTTGGATTTTCTTCATGGCTTGGATTCTCCTGCTTCGGTGTTATTGCCGGCGCGTTCCGGCCGGCGGGTTGGTTTCATGTTTCCAGGTCGGCCACCATGCCGGCGGCCTCGGTGTTGTCGATCTCCCACGGCGCGGGCCTTGGCCACCCGTCGCCGGCCGGCTCCTGGCCGTCCGTGTCGCCGCAACAGACCAGCATCATCAGCCGGTTCCGCAACCTCTTGAACCCCCGGCGGTCCATGGGCTCTAGCGCGATAGCGTGGCCGCCCTGTTGCGACCAAAAGACGGACCACGGCGTCTGGGCCTGGTGGGCGGCCCGGGCCGCTGATTCGAGTTGCCTTACGGTCTTACTCATGCTGTGCCCCCTATTGGTTAAGACTTGCGAACCGTCGAGGATTTCTTAACCGTTAAGTCTGTGGCGATCGCTTGGCCGCTCTCGGTCAAATCGTATCCGCTCGGGTATTTCCGCCTGAACCTGCTGTTCTCATAGCGGTGTCGCGCCACAAGCAGACCGCGGGCAATGAGTCGCTTAAATGCTCGGGAAACGGCTGCAATCGCTCGGCGGTATTCGGCCGTGTCGGGGTAGCTTTCCAACCGATACCCCGGTCGTTTCTGTACTTTGCCGATCTTGTAGCAGGTGGCCAGCACGTCGGCGGGGAAAACGTGCGGCCGGCGTTTGTTCGTATCGACCGGCCCGAAGGACGTTTCCTCGATCTTCGGCGGCCGCTGTGTTCCCTCCAGCGCCAGCCCGATGATCGTCTGCTGTAGTGGCGATAAACCGCGTCCCATCATTTTCGTCCTGCCTCGTCCTGGGATCGCTTAGGGCATTTTGCCCTATCCGATTTTGCCGCGGGGCTTTTCCTGTCCCCGCCCCCCGCTGCCCTCACCGGGTTCACCCTGCTTGGTTGTGCGATCATTTGTCCGTCATGGTCCTTTCCGTCATGGGACCACCACCACCACCACGGACGCCCTACTACGTAGGGGCTGTCCGTTGTGGTAGGTGGCACCAGTGGTGCAAGCTTGTCCGTCATGGTTTTCCGTTTTGTCCGTCTAGCTCCTCTTGGGTGGTCTGGTAAGACGCCAATAGGTAGCCTGGCTTTCTCGATCTGGCATGGCACCAGCACGCCGTCGTCCAGCAATGCCGCTACGGCCGGCTTGAAGTCCCGATCATGCAGTCCGGCCCGGTCGCGGATCGTGGTGGCCGTCTCGCCCTGCCTGAATTTGGCAGCGGCGCGGACGATCCGCTGTTTGATGTCGTCCAGCTTTGCGGCGGCCCTAGCGTCCCGTTCGGCGGCCCTGGCGTCTTGCTGGGCGCTGCGGGTGGCCTGGCGGGCATCGTTGGAAGACAAAACCTCCAGGTCCCACCGTCGCCCGCCAGGATCGCTGCGGCGGCCTTCGTGAACGTCAACGGCGTGTAGCGACGAATTGCCGACGCGGCCGCCGACGGAAAGCCAGAGTTTATGCTCGCCGGCCTGGTCGGGATCGTAGCGTTCACGGCGCGTCAGGAGAAACCATTGTCCCGCGATTTCAGCGGCTCCCGCCTGCGTCAGGTCGAGTAACTCGCCGGGAGCGAACTGGTCGGCCGTCGCCCGGCTTCGCTTGAAGTGATGCACGAATACGGGCGTGATGCCGCGCTCGCCGCAAATGCGGATCACGTTGCCGAGAATCTGCCCCATCTTGTAGACGTTGCCGGCGTCGTTGCCAGACAGCCCCAGCATCAAGTTATCGAAAAAGAAGACTTCTGCGCCGGTGTCGTCATGCACTCGGCAAATAGCGTCCAGGTCGTGCAGGTCTTCCAGACGCGGCATCCTGAAACAGAAATGGAGGTTGGGCACGTCGCCCAGCTCTAAGCCCATACTTCGCGCGATCCTCCGCGCGTAGTCTTGGGCGACTGTTGGCCCGCCCTCTCCAGAGAAGTAGACCACGCCCAGCGGTGCGGAAACGGTGTAGCGATTCAGGAACGGGCGGCCGGTGGCAATGGCGACTGCCGCCGCGATGGCGAAGAGGCTCTTGCACGTCTTGAAAAGCCCGCCGAAGATGGCAGGCACTAACGCGCAAAGAACCTCGTTGATAATCCACCGTGGCGTGTAGTCTTCGCCGTCGAGGGCCTGGCAGGAGACAAGCGGGAAGCGGTTTTCTTTCCCGTCGCCGGAAAGGTGGGCGGCTCCTGGACGGGCGGGGGTGATTGATGTAGAATGGGGCATAGTATTCTCCTTGCCCCGCGCGTCGATATGCCTGCCGACGTGACGGGGCTTTTTTTCTACTGGGCTTCCACCGCGCCGACCGTCCGCGATTGCAAGAACGCCTCGATGTCACTGAGGCGGTATCTGACACGCGAACCGACCTTGACCATCGGCAGGCAGTAGCGCTTCGTGGTCGCCCACACGGCCAACGTCTGGCTTTTTACCCCCAAGAATGCGGCAGCCTCGGAGCGGGTGAGTAGACGAGTCTCGGGAAGAATCGCAGCGGACATTTTTCGACCTCGTAAACGTGGGTGAATGGTTTGCACTTCACTTGATGCAATACACATAACCACACCGGGGTAGGTTTCGGAAACCATCCGGTTTTCCCCACGAAATCGCGGCTTTTTTGCAGGCCAGCATATTTTCCAAGCCCGGATGGCTTTAATGGCGGCAGGAGCACCGAGGCGGTAGAGGCAGGAAGGCCACCGCCGACGCCGTAGGAGGCCCGTAGAGGCCCGATGCCGCCGGACGGCCCGAACATCGACCGGGGCGGCGATCGTGCAACGTGGCGCAGCGGTTCCCGGCCGCGGGCCCATTGCAACCCTCAAGGCGCGGTGGTAGCGTGGTGGCTGGCAGGTGTCTTTGCGTTCGCGGGCGACAGGATCCGGAAATCGAGCCTGCCCACGGGCATCCCGCTTCTACCTTAAAAGGAGGTGTGCGATGAGAGGGCTTGGAATGGTGTCGGCGGTGTTGGTACTGATTCTCTTTGTTGTGGGGGCCAAATCCGCAGCGGCCCAGGACGCAACCAAGAAGATGGCCGTTCCCGATTCAAACGCTCAGGCCGAAGCAATGAAGGTCGTCAAGGAGGTCTATGGCGACGAGTGGTCCGCCGCCAATACCTTCGCCGAGAAGCAGGCCGTCGCCAAGAAGCTGCTTGAAAAGGCCGACGAATCCAAAGGCGATCCGGCTGGTCGCTTTGTCTTGTTGAGGGTGGCCAGGGACATTGCCGCGCAGGCAGCCGATTGGCAGACCGCACTTCGGGCGATTGAAGCGATGGCCGATTCCTACAAGGTCGATGCCAACGAAATGAAACTGGCGGTGCTGACGGAGCTGGCTTCCGCCGCCCAGAGGCCGGCAAAGCACAAGATCGTCGCAGAGGAAGCCTTAAAGCTGCTTGGCCAAGCGGTCAGGGAGGACGAATTCACGGTTGCCGGCAAACTGACCAAGTTGGCCGTTGATGAAGCTGAAAAGGCCGACGCAGAGGAACTCGTTATTCAGGCCCGCCATCAGGTCACGGAAGTGGCCCAAATGACCATGGCGTACGAGGACATGCGCGCTGCAAAGGCCAAATTGGAGACAGTGGGTAATGAGCCCAACGCCAATCTGGTCGTCGGTACGTACTTTTGCTTCGTGAAACGGAATTGGGAGAAAGGGCTGCCGATGCTCGCCTTGGGGAACGAGGAGGTGTTGAAGGCACTGGCAAAACAGGACCTTGAGTGCGCGGACTCGTCGGCCGAGCGGGCAAAACTGGGGGACGCTTGGTGGAGCTTTGCCGAGACGCAGGCGGAAGCAACGAAGGAAAAGGCCCGGGAACGTGCGGGCTATTGGTATAAGAGAGCCTTGCCGGAACTCTCAGGATTGACGAAGGAGAAGGTTGAGAAAAGACTCGGGATGTTGAACGAAGTTCGCGCTGCCCCGGTGGTTTTGCGGTACGATTGGCGACAAGGCCAGCTCGATGATTGGAAATGGGTTGGGGACGGCAAGCCGTTCGCCAACGACGGTCTGCTAGAATTCCATAGGGATGGCGAGTTGCTATTGCGGCGGAACGACATTCAGATTACCGACATTGCCATGAGTGTACAAACGCTGGACCGCACCCAAGCACTCGACGTCTTTGTCGGTGAAAACAGGTATCGACTGCACTTTCTTAACGGTTTTATAGAGATCGGCGACGGCGCTATCCGTCCCCATGCCGACGTGAGCTTGGACCGCGGCTGGCAATCCCTGAACATATCAATCCCAGCGGCGGGGGATACCGTCCTTACAGTAGGCGGCGTGCGGGTAGCCGCACCCGTGAAAAAACCAGGCGCGATGCGAATACAACTCGAGTGTCAAAACCGTTTTCTCATCCGTGATATCGTTATCAAGGGGGTGAAGGTTGCCGGCCCGGGGATGCGGGACTTTGGGGCAGCAGGAGACCTGGATTCTGCAAGGGCCGTCCAGCAGGAAGTCAAAGCCCTTACGCCGCTCACTAACGCCAAGCCCGATAGGATCGTTGGCAAGTGGATTTGGGCCGGCGGCGTGGAAGTTGCGACATTCCAAGAAAATGGGACCGTAAACCACACTGACGGCGGGACTGGCACGTGGACCTGCGTTGATCGCAAGTTGCGCCGCTATCAAGTCGCGTGGAAAAATGGCCACGTTGACCGAATTGCCGTGTCAGCCGATGGCACTTCGGCAAAATGCAGGAACGAGGCCAATGACCAGTACGAAATTTCGCGGGCGAAGGAGTAGTCGCGATTCTCAACCCGGTTTTCCCTTGACTCCGCAAAATTTCCGGGCAAAGTGTACCACTACCCGAAACCGTCACCGGACCTGTTGACGAAACGGCGGGAAAGACGATAATAGAAGCGTTGAAAGTCAGTCCGCCGACTTGGGGCGG
>JBEKCP010000587.1:0-3777 GCA_050014815.1 Thermoguttaceae bacterium
GCCGTTGTGGCACGGTCTCCGGACCGTGCCACGGTTTCGTAGCGTTTCATGGCGAGGATCCACGTGGCGCGGTTGAAATCGCAGACGAGGAGACCTTCGGTCGCGGGGGGTGTGCATGGTCAGGAGACCGTGCCACAACGGGGTTGGCGGGAGGATTGCAAATTGGCAATTGCAAAATGCAAATTGCAAATTGAGACTTGCCATGGCCCGCTGCCCCCTCTGGCGGCAACCTGCGGAGGCAAATTTGCATTTTGCATTTTGCAATTTGCAATTTGCAATTTGCAATTTACAATTTGCAATTTACAATTTGCCCCTGCCCCCCTTCCCCGACTCGGGCCGCAAGGTATTCTTGCTAGTGCGGCGAGTCAGGCCCAGGGGCATTCTGTTGGAAAGGATTTCGTCCCGTGGCTGTGTTGAAACGGATTCTGGTCACCGGCGGCGCCGGCTTCCTCGGCTCCCATCTCTGCGAGCGGCTGCTCGCCCAGGGGCATGACGTCATCTGCCTGGACAACTTCTTCACCAGCCAGAAGTCCAACGTCAGCCACTTGCTGACAGAGCCCAACTTCGAGCTCGTCCGGCACGACATCACGCTGCCCGTCTGGCTCGAAGTGGACGAAATCTACAATCTGGCGTGTCCGGCGGCCCCGGGCCATTACCAGTTCAATCCGATCAAGACGATGAAGACCTCGGTGCTCGGGGCGATCCACGTGCTGGGGATGGCCAAGCGATGCCGCGCCAAGGTCTTCCAGGCATCCACCAGCGAGGTCTACGGCGATCCGGAGGTCCACCCGCAGGTGGAAAGCTACCGCGGCTCGGTTAATTCGATCGGGCCTCGGGCGTGTTACGACGAGGGGAAGCGGGCCGCCGAGACCCTCTTCATGGACTATCATCGCCGCCACGGGGTCAACATCCGCATCGCGAGGATCTTCAACACCTACGGACCGCGGATGCACCCCTTCGACGGCCGCGTGATCTCGAACTTCATCCGCCAGGCGCTCTCGGGCGAGGACCTGACGATCTTCGGCGACGGCTCGCAGACCCGCTCGTTCTGCTACCGCGAAGACTTGATCGAAGGAATCCTCCGATTGACCGCCGCGCCGGACGACCTGATCGGGCCGGTCAACCTCGGCAACCCGGAGGAGTTCACCATCCTGGAGTTGGCCCGGCAGGTGCTGGAGCTGACCGCATCACGGTCGAAGGTCGCGTACAAATCGCTGCCGGCTGACGACCCGGCGCAGCGGCGGCCCGACATTTCGCTGGCCGCCTCGCGGCTTGGATGGCGGCCGAGCGTCTCGCTGCGGGAGGGCCTCCAGCGGACGATCGCCTGGTTCCGTTCGATCGACATTTCCGCTTACCGTCCGCCCACGCCGAACTACTGAGAGGTGGTCTTGGGTCTTGGCGCCGATCCCTATTCTCTAATCCCTTCTTCCCCATGGACCTGGCCGCACTTCCCCGCATCCTGGACGATCCAGCCGCCGCCGAGGAGTCGCTCCGCGGCTGGGGCGTGGTGGACGCGCGGCATGCCCACGCGGCCCTGGTCCACATGGCCTCGGCAGGGCTGACGTTGGACCTGCTGGCAGTCCTTTGCGACCAGCTCGGCCAATACCTGGCCCGGTGCGCCGACCCCGACATGGCGCTGAACAACCTGGACCGCTTCGTCACGGCGGCCCGGAACCCGCTGGGCGTCGGGACGCTCATCGAGCGGGACCCGACGGCCCTGCCGACGCTCCTCCAGATCTTCTCGACCAGCCAGCACCTGAGCGACCTGCTGGTGCAGGACCCGGAGGGTTTCGACCTCTTGCGGCTGACCGAAGGGGCGGCCGTTGCGAGGCAGATGCTCGTCGAGGACCTGGTAGCGGAGGTTTCGGCGCTGGGGCACGAGGAGGCGGTGCTGCGGGCGCTGCGGCGGTTCAAGCGGCGGGAGACGCTGCGGATCGCCTACGGCGACCTCATCCGGGAGCAGAGCCTGCGGACGGTGACCGCCCAGATATCGTACCTGGCCGATGCGATCCTGGAGGGGGCGCTCGCGGCGGCCTCGCGGAAGCTCCGCGCCCAGCGGGGCTGCCCGATCGGGCCCGGCGGCCGCCCCGCCCGCTTCGTGGTCCTCGCCATGGGAAAGCTCGGCGGCTGCGAACTGAACTACTCCAGCGACATCGACCTGGTCTTCCTCTACGAGGACGAGGGGAAGACGGACGGCAAGCACTCGACCACCAATGCCGAGTACTTCGGCCAGTTGGCGCGGGAGACGGTCCGCCTGTTGACCGAGAAGACCGAGTTGGGCAGCGCCTACCGGGTCGATCTGCGGCTGCGGCCGGAGGGGCAGCGGGGCCTCGTGGCCATGAGCCTGCCGGCCATGATGAGCTACTACGACGTTCGCGGCCGCACCTGGGAGCGGCAGGCCTACATCAAGGCCCGGCCCGCCGCCGGCGACCTCGACCTGGGCCGCCAGTTCCTCGCCCAGTTGGCGCCCTGGATCTACCGCCGGTACCTGAGCCGGGCCGACATCAGCGGCATCAAGGCCCTGAAACGCCGCATCGAGCAGCAGACCCGCGCCGGCGGCAGCGACGGCCGGAACGTGAAGACGGGCCACGGCGGCATCCGCGACATCGAGTTCGTCATCCAGTTCCTCCAACTCCTTAACGGCGGCGACCTGCCGCAACTCCGCACCGGCAACACCCTCGAGGCGATGGCCCGGCTCGAAGAGGTCGGCTGCCTGACGAGCCAGGAGCGGGCGATCCTGGGCGAGAACTACGACTTCCTCCGCAAGATCGAGCACCGGCTGCAAATCCTGTTCGACCTGCAGACCCACGTGATGCCCCGGGAAGACGACGAGCTGCGGAAGCTGGCCTTGCGGATGGGCTACCAGGAGCGAGCCGGTCGCTCCGCGCTGGACGCCTTCACCGCCGATTACCGCGAACGGACCCTCCTGAACCGCAAGATCCTCGACCACCTGCTCCACGACGCCTTCAGCGACGACACGGAGACCGAGGCCGAGTCGGACCTGGTGCTCGATCCCGACCCGCCGCCCGACCGGATCGCCGAAGTGCTCGGCAAGTACCATTTCCGCAACGTCAAGCAGGCCTGCCAGAACTTGATGGCGCTCGGGGAAGAGAAGATCCGCTTCCTCTCGACCCGCCGCTGCCGCCATTTCCTGGCCGCGATCGCCTCGCCGCTGTTGAAGGCGGTCGCCGCCACCGCCGACCCCGACGCCGCCCTGGTGAACCTCGACAAGGTGAGCGAGTCGCTCGGCGGAAAAGGCGTCCTCTGGGAACTCTTCAGCTTCAACCCCCCCAGCCTCCACCTCTACGTCGACCTGTGCGCGTACAGCCCCTACCTGTCCGGCATCCTCACCAGCAATCCCGGAATGCTCGACGGCCTGATGGACAGCCTCGTGCTGGACAAGCTGCCTGCCTGCGACGGGCTCCGCGAGACCCTCAAGGAACTCTGCTGGGCCGCCGAGGACATCGAGCCCATCCTCCACAGTTTCAAGAACGACCAGCAGCTCCGCGTCGGGGTCCGCGACCTGTTGGGCAAGGAGGACGTGCAGGCGGTCACCGGCGCGCTGTCGGACATCGCCGAGGTCTGCCTCGCCCAGATCGCCGCCGCCGAGTATCACAAGCTGGCCGGCAAGTTCGGCCGCCCGCGGATCGGCGAGGGGCCGCGGGCCGGCGAGCCCTGCGACATGGTCATCCTGGCGCTGGGCAAGCTTGGCGGGCGGGAAATGAGCTACCACAGCGACCTGGACATCATCTTCCTCTTCGAGGCCGAAGGCCAAAC
>JBEKCP010000588.1:0-3770 GCA_050014815.1 Thermoguttaceae bacterium
GATTTGGCGAGATCCGGCCTACTCCCGGCCGGCCCTCCTCGCCCTGCAATTGGCGCTCTGGGGCTGGTGGCGAGACGGGAAGATCGGCCCGGACGTGGTTCTCGGGCAGGGCGTCGGCGAGTTGGCGGCGGCCTGCGCCGCGGGCATCCTCACGATTGAAGACGCCCTGCGGATGGCCGTGGCCTGCGGCCGCGGGCAAGATCCGGCGGCCTCCAGCGGGCGGCAGCGGGCAGTCGCATCGCTCCCGTTCCTGTCGGCCCTGGACGGGCAATCGCACGCCGGCCCCGATCTGGACGCCGCCCATTGGCGCGCGTGCCTGGAGTGTTCCGGCAGCCTGGCCCCGGCAATATCCGCTCTCGGCCAACGGCAGATCGACGTCTCGATCGAGATCGGTCCCGTCCACCCGAGCGGCGCGATCTCCGGACATCCACCCGCGGGCAGTCCTCCCCGGCTGGCCGTGCCCTCGTTGCTCTCGGCCGGGGCGGGCGCGACAGACGTGCTCGCGGCCGTCGGCAGCCTGTACGCGGCAGGCGCCGATTTCCTCTGGGAGCGGCTCGTGCCGGGCGGCGGACGATGCGTCCGCGTACCCACCTACGCCTGGCAACGGCAGCACCTTTGGCTGGAAGGAGAGTACCGGCTGGGCATGGAAAACGTCGCACGGCCGGCGGCGGAAACCAAGTCGCCCGCCAGCGATCGAGCGGCGCCCCCCGAGCAGCCGCCCGCGGCACCAGTGCCGGATGCGCAGCTCCTTGCACGCCCCGATCTGACGTCGCCTTACGTCGCGCCGCGGGGCCCCTTGGAAGAGGCGACGGCCGAAGCATGGTCTGCCCTGCTGCACATCGACCGGATCGGCGTACACGATAACTTTTTTGCGCTGGGCGGCGACTCGCTGCAGGCCACCATCCTGCTCAATCAGTTGCAACAAGACTTGGGTGAGGCGATTCCGGCACACATGCTCTTCCAGGTGCAAACGATCCACGACCTGGCGGCCCATTTGCGGTGCCATCGCCCCGATGCCGTCCGGCGACGGTATCCCGAGGAACCTCTCGGCGGCAACGGGGAATCGATCGCACACGGGGCGACGTCCGGCGGCGCGGCGGGATCGTTGCGAGGCAACGGCGAGTCGATGCCGGCCGGCCCACTCTTGATCCCCCGCCTGGATCGCGGCGACCGGGCCGAGCAAGACCTGGCCCGCTTGGACGAACTCTCGGATGACGAGGTGCAGTCGCTCCTGGAGGGCACGATGGCGGAAGCAGAGGAGGAGACCGGTGAGTAGTTCCACGATTTCCACGGCTGAGCGATCGGGCGACGATCGATCGGGCGACCATCGCCAGGGCGACGATCGCCGGCGGCAATTAGCGGCTTTGCTGCGGAAGAAGGCGGAGAGGTCCCGTCGTTTTCCGCTTTCCTTTGCCCAGCAGCGGCTTTGGCTGCTGGATCGGCTCGACCCGGGAAACCCGGTCTACAACATCCCGCTGGCAATGCGATTGTCCGGCCCGCTGGATCTTGACGCCCTCGGCCGGACGTTCAACGAAGTGGTTGCCCGGCACGAGTCGCTGCGGACGAAGATCATCGTAGTGGACGATCAGCCGGTGCAGGTGGTCGAGGCCGCCCGGCCGCAGAATCTTGCGATGGTCGATTTGGAACACGTCAAGCCCGCCGAAAGAGAGGCGGAGGCCCGTGCCCGGGCGGCGGCCGAAGCCCGCAAACCGTTCCGGCTGGATGAAGCGCCGCTGCTGCGGGTTCTGCTCCTGCGATTTTCCTCGACCGAGCACGTCCTGATCGTGGTGATGCACCACATCATTTCGGACGGTTGGTCGATGGGGGTCTTGTTCCGCGAGGTGGCGTTGTTGTACGAGGCGTTTCGCTCCGGGCGACCCTCGCCGCTGGAACCGCTGCCGGTCCAGTATGCCGACTACACGGTGTGGCAGCGCGAGCGGCTGCAAGGCGAGACCCTCGATCAGTTGCTCGACTATTGGCGGCGGCGACTGGAGGGACTGGTCCCGTTGGAGTTGCCGGCCGACCGGCCGCGCGCGATCGAAATGCCGTCGGCGGGCGGCGTGGAGGAGATCCGCCTTCCGCCCGCCCTGCTGGATCCATTGCGCGAACTGGCGCGCCAAGAGAACGCCACGCTGTACATGACCCTGCTGGCCGCCGTCCAAGTGCTCCTTTACCGCTACAGCGGCCAGGAGGACTTCGCGATCGGCTCGCCGATTGCCGGCCGGCTGAGGAAGGAAACCGAAGGGCTGGTGGGCTTCTTCGTCAACACGCTGGTGATGCGGGCGACCCTGGCGGGGGACCCCGGTTTCCGGAGCCTGTTGCGGGAAACACGACGAACCGCCCTCGAGGCGTTTCAACACCAGGAGTTGCCGTTCGAGCGGCTGGTCGACGCGGTGAACCCGGAGCGGGACGCAAACCGCAATCCCCTTTTCCAGGTCATGTTCACGCTCCAGAACGCGCCCTGGCCGGAACTGACGGTCGCCGGTCTGGCGCTCTCGGTAATGCCGCTCGACACCGGCGCAGCGATGTTCGAGTTGTCGTTCACCGTGCAGGAGCAGCATGGGGGGCTTCTCGTATCGGCGGAATACGACTCGCATTTGTTTCGACCCGCCACGATCCAACGGATGCTGCAACATCTCGAGATTCTCCTGAACGCAATCGCGGCGGATCCGGAGTCGGCGGTTTCCCGGCTGCCGCTGCTGACCGAGTCGGAACGCCAAGTCCTGAATCAATGGAATGATACGGCGCGCGAACATCGGTCCGACCTGTCCGTCACGGAGTTGTTCGAGGCTCAGGTGGAGCGAACGCCGCACGCGCCGGCCTTGATCGATGGCCCGCGGCAGTGGACCTATCGCGATCTCGACGAGCGGGCGAACCGGTTGGCCCGCTGCCTCGTGGCGCGGGGCGTCGGGCCGGACCGGATCGTCGCCGTCCGGCTGCCACGATCGGCCGAGCTGGTCGTCGGGCTGCTGGGCGTGTTGAAAGCGGGCGGCGCTTACCTGCCCCTCGATCCGGCATGGCCCGCCGAGCGGCTGCAATTCACGCTGGAGGACGCGCAAGTCAGTGTCATCGTGACCGAGGAGCGCCTGCGGAGCGATTTGCCCCCCGGTCTGCGGCACGTGATCCGCCTGGATGCGGACCGGGAGGAAATCGCGCGATTCCCGGCCGGGCCGCTTGCCCGGCAGACGACCACGGAGCACCTGGCGTACGTCATCTACACGTCCGGGTCGACGGGCCGTCCCAAGGGCGTCATGATCGAGCACCGGGCGCTGATGAACTACACGGAGGCCGCGGCCGCCGAGTACGAGATTACCGCGGCCGATCGCGTGCTGCAATTCGCCTCGGCCAGCTTCGACGCTCACGTGGAGGAGGTCTATCCCTGCCTGACCCGCGGCGGCACGCTGGTGCTCCGCAACGACGACATGCTCGACGGCAAGACGTTCCTGCGCATGTGCCGGGAGTGGCAGTTGACGTTCGTCACCCTGCCGACCGGGTTCTGGCACGCGCTGATCGCGGCCATCGTGGAGGAGGGGCTGGCGGTTCCGGCTACCCTGCGGCTCGTGGTGATCGGCGGCGAGGCAGCCCTGCCGGAGCGAGTGGCCACATGGTTCGACCACGTGGACGGCCGGGTGCGGCTGCTGAACACCTATGGCCCCACGGAAACAACGGTGGTCGCTACCGCGGCCGAGCTGGGCCGCGCCGATGGCCGCGAGAATCGCGTGCCGATCGGGCGTCCGCTGGCGAACTATCGCGCTTACGTGCTGGACCGT
>JBEKCP010000589.1:0-3752 GCA_050014815.1 Thermoguttaceae bacterium
GCTGGTCGCCGGCACGGAGCAGGTCGTCGGCGCACCGCATGCCCAGCGCGGTGCTCACGCTGCACCCGGCATGCCCGGTGAGGAAGAGGTCATAGTCGCTCTCGGCCGGATTGGGATAGCCCATCAGGCCCCCCTTGGCCCGCATCGACTGGAATTCGTCGTACCGGCCGGTGACGAGCTTGTGGGGATAGACCTGGTGGCCGGTGTCCCAGATGAGCCGATCTCGGCTGAAATCGAAAGTGGTGTGCAGGGCCAGGGTCAGCTCGACGACGCCCAGGTTCGAGGCGAAATGGGAGGTCCTCGTGCCGGCCAGCTCGCAGAGGGCCTCCCGGATCTCGGCCGCCAGATCGGTCAACTGCTGGTGCGAAAGCCCCTGGAGATCCCGAGGAGACCGGATCGTTGGCAGCAACTTGTCCATCAGCGGTTTCTTTCGAGGAGCGTTCGGGCCAGGGCGCTGAGGCTTTCGGCGCGGGGGCCCAGGGGGCCCAGGGCCTCGCAGGCCTCATGGATCAATTGTGCAGCGTAGGCGGCACTGGCGTCAACACCGATTAGCCCGGGGAAGGTGAGCTTTCCCTTGGCCGCGTCCTTGCCGACCCGCTTGCCCGCGGCCGACAGGTTGCTGCGGACGTCCAAGAGGTCGTCGGTGACCTGGAAGGCCAATCCGAGCCGGCGGCCGTAGTCGTCCAGGGCCGCCAGTTGCCGCTGGGGGGCCCGGGCTGTCATACCCCCCAAGCGGATCGACACGCGGATCATCGCGCCGGTCTTGCGATCGTGGATCGATTCGAGGAGAGAAAAAGGGGACAGGTCCAATTTGCCGCACAGCGGCGCTTCGGGTGCTCCGCACAAATTGGACCTGTCCCCTTTTTCCACGTCGATGTCGTCGGCCTGGCCGCCGACCAGCCGGCAAGGGCCGGCCGCCCGGGCGAGGGCGGCCGAGCAGGCGGCCGCTACCTCGGGGGGCCGCACCCCCTCAGCCAACACCTGGAAAGCCAGGGTCAGCAGGGCATCGCCCGCCAGGATGGCCATGGCCTCGCCGAAGACCTTGTGGCAGGTGGGCCGACCCCGCCGCAAATCGTCGTCGTCCATGGCCGGTAGATCGTCGTGTACCAGCGAGTAGGCATGGATCATCTCGACCGCGCAGGCGGCCGGCATGGCCGCCTGGATCGTGCCCCCGCAGGCCTCGGCCGCCATCAGGACCAAAATCGGCCGCAACCGCTTGCCGGGCCCCAGCAGGCTATATTCGATCGCCTGGCGGAGTCGGTCTGGGCACCCCTCCGGCAGGGAGACATACTTTTTCAGCGCCGCGTCGATCTGGGGGGCAAGGCGCGCCGTGTGATCCCCTCGGTACTCAGACATCTCGGACATGCACGCGGAAAACGCGATGGAGGCATTCGTCCGTTCTTAGCATCCGCTCCTCCTCCGTTACTATCGTTGATCCATTAGGACGAATCGCAGTGCGCAAGACATGGTAATCTTCTTGCGGAAAGCGGCACCTTTGCGCCCCATCGCGTTCTCGTCCAGACCACCAGGCCCAGTTGTATACCGCACGTCCCGGATCGTCTAGTATCTCGAAGAACAGTCTGACAAAGTCGTTTCTGGGCTGCGTAATCTGACGTCGGTATTCAGCTAGCAGTTTCCTGCTGAAGAGAACAGCTAGGTTGCCCTCCCTTAAGCTGCCGAGTAGTCTGAGACGGCGCAAAAACTTCCGCCGCTCCCGTGGTTGACTCGTAATGGGCGCATTTGCCTTCTGCAGCACCGTTGTGTCAATAACGCGTTCATCCGCCATGCTAACCCGCCAGTTCGTCACGCTCAGCCGCTACCTCCTCAAGCCCAGCCATTTCCTCAAGAATCGCCATTCGCTCATCGGTAGCCTCTTCCATGAATCCTTTTGGCCAATCCTTGATTTGCGCCATTTCGTCGATCTCTAAAGGGAGGACGCGGCTGGCTCCGTCGCGATGTTTTGTCACACAAAGGATACTGACATCCTTATGGCTCAGCGCTGGTGCCTTGCCTGTAACCAATCGCCTGATACGAAGCAGCAGGTTCTCGCTGTGTGTTTCCGCGATGACACGCCGGCCACTCTTGGCGAGGCTCACAAGGAAATCTGCCATGCCGAGCTGCGCATCGGGGTGCAGGTGGATTTCTGGCTCCTGAACGAGAAACGTGCCACCTTCGGGTGTCCGCAAACCTTCGACGAAGACGGGGAATGCCTGGCCGATGCCAAACCCCACATCGGCGAAGTTCGCCCACCTTCCAGAATCCGTGTCCCTGAGCCGGACCTCAAATATTCGCGCGGTCCTTGAGAGCCGCCTGAATGGGAGGATGCGCACACGGCCTACGACCTTCAACCATTTATTGACGGACCTCACCAGTTCAGCGCGCTTCTTTCCACGTCGCAGCGAATCCTCAATCAGTGCGTCGACGACGGATCGGCCGACAGCGTCTATGGATTCCGACACCCGGCCTTGGTACTCGTATCGGCGATTGGGTTGTTGCCGAAAGGCTCCGACCGCCCGCGTCGCCCTCAAAGTGACCTCAAAGTTTCGCAGGGTATCGCGAGCGAAGCCGCGGGCGTCTTCGTGCTTCTTGCTCGGACGACCCGGCCGCAGCGGCTCGGGGCCGATTATTGGGAAGAATCCACTTTGTGGAAATCGGAACAAAGCCTCCGCTTCGGAGCCTTGAGGCTTGTGGTCAATGACCAACTCATAGGGGCCCCCGTAGCCCCGACCGCGCCGAACCTCAAGAACGTCGGCGGCGCCGCCATTCACCTTAAGGCGCACCAGTCGGGCGGGTTGGGGTTCATCGGCGCTGAACTCCAATTCGATCTTGGCAGGCGCGCCGCCGGGCAAGCTAATTCGAAAGTCCATTCGGATCTTCTGGCTCGCCTTGTGCTGGTGGACGATGTCAGCGTAACTTCCCGCCTGATAAAGCGGTCCCCGAAGATCGAGCCTCGGACCGTATTCAGGGGAGTCAAGCGTCTGGCGGAGCAACAGGATACTCTGGAGAACCGACGACTTGCCCGTGTTGTTGCGGCCGAAGATGACCGTCAATGGCGCGAGCGGAATTTGCCCGCTGTCCTCGAAACACTTGAAATTGAACAAGCGTATCTGTTCTATTGCCATAGTCGTTCACCCCCCAGCCTGACGGGTCCCATTATAATGTACCCCGTGATTCGCGCATCGACAATCCCGACACGGCCTGGAAATTGGGCGAAGGAAGAGGAAAAAGGAAGGCAAAGTCCTTATTCGCCTTCCTCATCTGCGGGCACCGTAGCGACGTCTTCGAGGGGTCGGGTGACGGGGTTGCCCTCGGCGTCTACGCCGCTCAGGAGTTCGATTCGCCGCTCAGCCCGCTCCAGCAGCGCATAGGACTCCCGCAACAGCTTAACGCCCTCTTCATAGCGGGTCAGGGCCTCGTCGAGCCCGAGTTCTCCCCCCTCCAGCAGGTGGACGATCTCGTCCACTCGCGCCAGCGAACGCTCGAAGTCGGGCCCCTCGGACGATGCGTTTTTCGCGCTGTTGGCCATGTTCCCACACGTCAGTTCCAGGACCACTTGGCGCCCGGACCGGGGACGCTCTTGGCCCGGGCCGTGGCCGGGGCATCGGCGGTGCGGGCCTTCTCCACCAGCCCCCAGGACTGGATCGCCACGCCCCCGGACGCGCTCAGGATCCAGTTGTGGCCCTTCTTGAGCATGCTCGTCTTGCTGTCCACCTGCGTCGCTACCGGCAGTTCCGCCGTCTTGACGACCGAGG
>JBEKCP010000590.1:0-3731 GCA_050014815.1 Thermoguttaceae bacterium
GGGCGGCTCGATCCGGTAGGAGGGGAGCGAGACCTTGGCCTTTTCCGAGGGGGCCTGCTGTTGGGGCGGCACCGGCGGCTCCAGCACCGGGTTATAGGGGTCGACCACGTGGCATCCGCCGGTCGCCAGCGCAAGGGCGATGGCGGCCAAAACGGCCGACTGCGATGGTCGCAGGAGCCAGCGGACACTCGACATGGGGGGGCAACGGCGCATGGACCCCTCAAAGTTTCTCCAATTCACGCAGTCGGAATAATCGGCAAACTCGACGCACTACTTTGGAGTGTTTTGGTCCGAGCGCGGGAATTTTATTGGACTGGATAAGATGCGCAAGCCAGGCGTCTGGCACAGCCAACCTACCGGTTGCGCAGGGTCATGCGGAGGTCTTTCGCGGCTGACGCAGGAGGTAAACCCACATGGCGGCCGCAACGGCCCACAGCCCCAGGCTGATGAGCTGTGAAATGTGCATCCCCGTGTCGAGAATGTTCGCCTCGTCGCTGCGGAGCCGCTCGATCAGGAACCGCGTGACCGGGTAAACGGTGATCATTAGCGCGGTCACCTCGCCGTCGCGGCGGCTAACCCGCGAGAAAGCCAGGAGCAACAGGCACAACAGGAGGCCGTCCACGACGCTGTAGATCTGCGTCGGGTGAACGGGGAGACTCCCGGGGAGCGGCCCCACGAGGACCATCTCGACGGGCGACTCCCGGCCCGCCACGTCCAACCTAAGCCACGGCCGAAGGCGGTGCTCCTCCAAGAGCGCCCGCAGCCGCCCGACGGTCGGCGCCGGGCGGCCGTTGAGCCGCCGGATCCGCTGGCCGGGCTCCAGTCCGAATCGCCGCTCGGGCGACTGCGGCCGGACCACGGTCAGCACCGGCGCGTCGTCGTCGCGGCCGGCGATTTCCAGGCCGTAGATCCGGATCGGGCCGGGCGGGACCGCCTCGGGCGGAGCCCGCGGATCGTCCACCGTCCAGGTCATCGGCAGCCCTGACCCGCTGACGATGATGTGCAGCTTATTGACGCTCAACAGCGCCCAATCGGCGCCCCGCAGGTTGGCGGCGGGCACGCCGTTGATCTCGCGGATCTCCTCGCGGGGCTTCAGACCGGCTCGATCCGCCGGCGAGCCGGGCTCCACCTCCCGGACGACCACGCCGCCTCCCGTGCCCTCGGCCAACTTCAACCCCGCCACGGACGCCTCGCCCGCCTCGACCTGGTGGATATGAGCGGGGCTGTTCCACGGAAACGCGACGCCCCAGGGCAGGTCGCACTCGGCGCCGAAACAGCAGCCGTTGAGCATGCACCCGATCCTCCCCAGTGCCACCCCCAGGGCGAGGCTCGGCGCGATCACGTCGGCCGTGGCCAGGAAGCGGATGCGGTACTTCCAGACGAACAGGAGCAGCCCGGCAATCCCGCCGAAAAACGCCCCGAAAACGACCAGCCCGCCGTTGGCCACGTTGACGATCGCCCCCAACAGGCCGCCCAGGCCGTTCTCCAGGTAGGCCGGCCAGTAGACCTCGGACCAGTATTCGATTACGTAGACGGCGCGTGCGCCGACGATTCCGGGCAGGATCATCCAGAAGGCCAGCGAGAAGATGATCTCGGGATCGATGCCGCGGCGGCGGGCACGCCATGCCGCCAGCAGGATGCCGGACACCACGGCCACGAGGATCATCATGCCGTAGCCGCGGATGGGCAGGCCCCGCGGCTCGCACAGCACCGGCAAGACCCACGCGATGACCGCGGCCATGACCGCCATGAGCGGCAGGTAGCCCCAGGTGTCGGCCACGAGTCCCTGTTTTCGCACCAGCCACGCCAGCACCGCCACGCACGCCGCGATCCATGCGGCCAGGAGCAACCCGAAGCCGAATACCGGCCAGCCGGCAATCTCGTTCGGAATGAAGAAAAGAGTTTGAAGCATGTTAACCAATTATACAGTTATCTATCAGCCGCGTGCCATCGATCCGGACCGCGACGGCGGCCAGCGTCGCGCCCGCGACCGTCCGGACCGGCCGGAGCGTCTCGGGATCGACCACGGCGGCGTAGTCGATCGAAACGCCGCCGGCCGACAGGATCGTTTCGCGTATATGCCGGGCAATGATCTCGGCATCGCGCTGGCCGCGGCCGGCCAACTGCCGCGCCGCTTCGAGGCTCTTCCAGAGCACGGCCGCACGGCGGCGGGCGTCGGGGCCCAAGTACGCGTTGCGCGAGCTCATCGCCAGGCCGTCCGGCTCGCGGACCGTCGGGCAGACGCGAATCTCGATCGGCACGTCCAGGTCGCGGACCATCCGCCGGACGACGAGCGTCTGCTGGTAGTCCTTCTGGCCGAAGTAGGCCACGTCGGCCTGCGACATGTGGAACAGTTTGAGCACGATCGTGGCCACGCCGCGGAAATGGCCGGGCCGGAGTTGTCCCTCCAAGGGCTCGGCTACCGGGCCGACCTCGACCCACGTGGCATGGCCCGGCGGGTAGACCTCGGCGTCGCTGGGCGTGAAGACCAGATCAGTCTGGCAGAGGGCGAGCTTTTCCAGATCGCTCTGGAGCGTGCGGGGGTACTTGGCCAGGTCCTCGCCGGGTCCGAACTGGCTCGGGTTGACGTAGATGGAGACGACGGCAACCGGGCACTCGGCCTTGGCCGCCCGGACCAGGCTCAAGTGTCCTTCGTGCAGGGCGCCCATGGTCGGCACGAGCCCAACCGGACGGCCCGCGCGGCGATGGGGTTCCAAGGCGGCCCGGAGCTGGGCGGTGGTCGTGACGAGTTGCGGGTGGGGAGCAGTCATAGAGCGGGCGATCTTAACGCTATACTGCACAACGGTATGCGATTTAGCTCATACAGTCAATGAGGCACAGTAGGTCCCGCTTGCCGAGCGGGACCCCGTTTCGCAGTGTCCCGCTCGGCAAGCGGGACCTACGCTTGAACCCTGCGGGGCACATTGACGCGGGATGTGCGTGTTGGTCAGCACTCTTGCGATTTTCCAATGTGCTCTTCCTCTCGGCTCCTCTCGTGGTGAACGGTCACGCTTTGGGGTTAGGCTTTCACGCCTCCATGGTATCTGATGGTGGACGTGTGTTCAATAGACGAAGCGAGCCGCCTAAACGAGCGTTTGGCGTCATTTCAGATTCCTGCGCCGGGAGGTACAATGGGGAGCACAGGAATCGGAGATGGATTTCGTGGGGGATACGGTTTTGGACCCCTTCATGGGCACGGGGACAACCAACCTTGGGGCGTCCAAGTGGGGCAGGAACAGCATCGGCGTGGAGGTCGATCCCCACTACTTCGAGCAGGCGCGGAAGCGACTGGAGGAATCAAGAGGGCTCTTTGCGGCGCCTGCCATCCGCGCTTAGCGTACACCCCGGCGGAGCGGAAAACGGGACAACGTTTATTTTGACAAGTTGGGAGGGGCTGACAGTGGCCATCAGCGAACGACGGAAGGAAATCACGATCCCCTTTCTGGCCCAAGCGGCGATGCTAATCGAGGAAACGTAGGGAGCAATGTCTATGAAAGTTACCGGTATCCGGGGCGTATTCTTCGGAATGGCCGTCGGTGGTGGAGCGGGCACGTGGGCGTCTTTCGGGGCCTCTCCGCTAATGAAAGCTATCGGCATCGGCGGGGGCCTCTTGTTTGGCCTCGTTGCGTCGCTAATCCTATTGTGGATCGACCACCTAAGAAGGCCCACGTCAACACGGAACGTGTTGGCGGGGATGATTGGGCCTCCAAAATCTAATCCCAAACCGCCCG
>JBEKCP010000591.1:0-3723 GCA_050014815.1 Thermoguttaceae bacterium
GTCGATCTGCCGGTTGAGGATGAACCGCAGCTTGTCGAGCGTGTCGATTTCCATGGGGTCGCTGACGATGACGGTCAGCCGCCCCTCGCCCTCGGAGAGCGGAAGGACGGCGTTTTCCCGGGCGACCGATTCGGGAACCAGCTCGACGACGGACGGCGGAATGACTACCTCGGCAAGGTTGACGTAGGTCAGGTTGTGCTCCTCGGCCACGGCCCGCATCACCTCTTCCCCGGTGGCATACCCGAGCCGGATGAGGGCGTCCGGGAGCTTGATCCCCGAATTGCTCGCCATCTGTTGGGCTTCGGACAACTGCTCCCGGCTGACCACCCCCTGGCGAATCAGGATTTCCGTGTAGTCGGCTTTCCGCTTTGCCATGGGTGGCTCCGAATAATGCCCTGCTGGCGGCAGGTTCCACTTAGTCGTTCCAACCTCTAGGCTAATGGGCGGTTACGCCGGTGTCAACTGAGCGGCGCGGCAAAAGGTGCCTGTCACCCTTTCCCGGGCTGGTAGATTGGCCGCGAGCGGTTACAATGCGATCGGGGTTCGCCGGACCTCCGCGTTGGTGAAGGAAGCCGGGCAAGAATACGTCTAATAGGGGGGCTATACTATGGGACGCGACCGTCGCGCGGAACGCCTCTACTTGGGTGTGGATATCGGCGGCACGAAAGTGCAGGCCTCGGTGGCGAGGGAGTCGGGCGAGGTCATCGAGCGGAACCGGCGTCCTACGCCGCGGACCGGTGGCCCCGAACAGGTGCTGGCGGTGATCGAGACGGTCATGGCCGACGCGTTGCGAGAGGCCAAGGTCGAGCCCGGCCTCCTGACGGCCATCGGCGTGGCCGTGCCCGGCGTAGTTGACCCCGATACGGCCCGCGTGGTCGTCACGCCGAACATGAGCCTGACGGGAGTGGCGATCGGGGCGCACCTGGAGAGTTGTTTCCACGTGCCGGTGGCCGTGGGAAACGACGGCAACCTGGGCACGCTCGGCGAGTCCTGGCTCGGCTCCGCCCGGAAGGCCGCAAGCGCCATCGGGATCTGGGTTGGGACCGGCATTGGCGCCGGATTGGTTCAGAACGGCAAATTGTGGCGGGGGGCTCGGGAATCGGCCGGCGAGATCGGACACATTGTCATGCAGATCGGCGGTCCGAAGTGCGGTTGCGGCAATCGCGGCTGCCTGGAGGCCCTGGCCAGCCGCTCCGCGGTCGAGCGCGACATCCGCGAGGCCCTGGCCTCCGGCCGCAACAGCCTGTTGAGCGAGTTGGCCGGCGGGGACCTGAGCGTCATCCGCAGCGGCGCGATCCGCAAGGCGCTGAAGGCCGACGACCCGCTGGTGACCGAAGTCGTCCGGCACGCCTCCGAGGTGCTGGGCTACGCGTGCCTGACGGTCCGCCACCTGGTGGACCCGGAGGTCATCGTGCTGGGCGGCGGGCTGATCGAGGCGTGCAGCGATTTCATGATGCCCATCGTCGAGAACGTCGTCGGCTCCGACCGGCTGCCGGGGGCCCGCGCCGGCGGCCGGGTGCTCTTGTCCGCCCTGGGCGACGACGCCGTGGTCCTCGGCGCAGTCGCCCTGGCCCGAAAACTCTCCGGACGGAGCCCCTTCAAGAAGCGGTTCGCCGTCCGTCCGACCTATTCGGAGATCCGGCAGCTCGGCTTCGGCGAAATCGCCATCGGACGGAAGACCTTCAAGCACGACGTCTACATCCCGGTCAGCGGCAAGGTCAAGCGCCGCGACAAGTTGCTGGCCAAGAAGCAGTACGGCGATGCCCACGTCATCGGGCCGAAAGAGCTGGAACTGGTCTGCAAGGGCGGGCCGGAGGTGCTCTTCGTCGGCGCCGGCCAGGAAGGCAGGGGCCATCTGACCGACGACGCCCAGCGCTACCTGAGCCAGCGGGCCATCCGCTGCGAGATCCTTTCGACCTCGGAGCTGGCCGATGCCTACAACAAGTCGAAGCAGCGCAAGGCGGCCCTGATCCACGTGACCTGCTGACGGCCGCCGCGGCCGTGTGTTCCTTACGGGCCTTCAGGCCCGTTTTCCGCCGCAGGCGGTGTTCGGCCCGGCGGCAACAACGGCCACTTCTTGCAACTGCCTTAAAGCACGGTAGTTACGACACTTAGCCCATTTTACTTTGGGCACGAAAGAGAAGCAATAGGCAGGCTTTGGAAGTCTTTCCGTGCATGAAGCGTGCATGGTGCGGAGCGCCTGTCTCATGCCGCGGCAACACTGCCATGCCGTGTGTGTTGTCGGCCCAACATCTCGTGTCTCTCCCATCGGATTCGTGAGTTGGCGAACACTATTAGAGAGGTGCTCCACGGGCGCTTGGGCCGGGTCCACGGCGCGGCGGCGATGGAACGGCTCCATCGCCGGAGCGTGTAAACGCTATCATTGTAGCCGGCCAACGGAATGGCGGCCAGCCACCGGCCACGGGGGTAGTGGTACAGTTTGGCGCTAGTGCCAAATAATTCTGCGAGTTTCCGCCCTCCGCCCCTTGGCGTTTTCGGTCCGCGCCGTTATGCTGATTCTCGCTAGGTAGGCGGCTGATCCCCGAGCGGTTTACCCGGCTGTCGCTGGGCTTTTCCAAGAAGCTGGAGAACTTGGAAGCGGCCTGCGCGATGTTCCTGGCCTACTACAATTTCGTGTGGCGGACCCGGGATGCGGACGAGGGCCGGACCCGGCTGCCGGCCGCGATGGCTGCGGGCGTGACGGACGGCCTGATGAGCTTCGGGCAGCTTTTCGACGCCGCGATGGGCAGCGGGCAGACAATGGCAGCTTGACGCCCTACTGGGCTAGGGGTAAAACAAAAGCCGGTGGTGGCAACCGCCGGCTTCTTTTTTTGGTGCCGCTGGGGCGACATCAGCGCTCAGGATGCGCCTATTGTACGCCCTTTGGCCGATTGTGCAAGGGGCGTGCGATGGGAAAATCAAACCCTCACGAAACGATTCGATCTGTTGCGGGGCTTTTCACTATCGCACTAGGAGTCGTCTACCTCAGCGCTAACCCCAATATCTGGCCGTGGTGGACGATAGCTATGGGATGGATCATTATTGCCGTAGGCGTGGCCCTGTTAATTTCCGGCGAGCGCCCGTGGCGCTGGAATGTATTTCGCCGAAAAACTCACCCGTCCTATCTCGATGCCCGCGGAAATCCGCTGTGCGGCAAGAAAGATGCCTTTTTCGGCCTATCAACGGACTGGGAGACCCATACCCGCAACGGGGAGACCCACTATCCGCGGAGGAACCTGGATAAGTACCCCGAGTGGCCGTCCATCCAAGAACTGTCATGCCGGCTATTCAAGCACCCATCATTCACGAACGACACCTACGAGAGGCTTATTGCGTGGCTTTTGACTGACCACGCCAGCGGAAGCAGAAACGAGATGCTTGGAATGCCCCGGTCCCATATCGTCGAATTACTCCGCAAGGACACACGCTCTTGACGGTCGCTGCGGCTGGTTTCCCCTGGACGAAAGGACTTCCCATGAAATGCGCAATGCTCATTCTGATGTTTCTGGTTGTGTCTCCCGTCTTTGCCGACGAACCCTCCAAGGAACCTGCCGATCTCGTTAAGGCGCGGGCGGCCTACAAGGCGCAGATCAAGGCGGCAGTTGATCCCATCACGGCCGACTACCTCAAGACCCTGGACACCATGATGAAAGCCTATGGGGCGGCGGGCGATTTGGACTCCGCCCAGACCGTGAAGGCGGAAATCAAGGCCCTGTCAACAGT
>JBEKCP010000592.1:0-3709 GCA_050014815.1 Thermoguttaceae bacterium
CCGCGAAGGGACCCGATCCACCCAAACTGTGGACAGCGGCCAGGTGCGATGGTAGAATGGGCGGCGTGGGAGGCCAAACACTAGCCCGAAGCGCAAGCGAGGGCGCGGCAACGAATTACCCTCGCTTGCGCGTCGGGCTAGTGTCGAACACACTGCCCCCGGATGCCTTGCCCGTGAAGGGTTCGCTCTCTTCGGAAAGGAGAAGTGGTCATGTCTCGCAGAGTCTTGTTGTCGGCCGTGTCCGCGGTTCTCTTGCCCGTTGTGGTCATCTTCCTGGCGGTCCCGGCCACGGGCGCCCCGCCGAAGAAGAGGTTTCCGGCACCGCCGAAGACAGCGCCGTCGGCACCGCCGAAGGCAGCGGCAAAGCCGCTCGTTGGGGGCGAGCGGGCAATCCTCAAGGCGCTGAAGGAGCCGACTTCGCTGGAGTTCGTAGAGACGCCGCTCCAAGATGTCATTGATTACCTCCAGCAGAAGCACGGCATCCCGATCGTGTTCGATAAGAAAGAGTTGGAAGGGCTGAACATCGATCCCTCGCCGACAATGGTTACGAAAAACCTCAAGGGTATCTCGCTCCGCTCGGCCCTGAAGATCATGTTGGATGAGCTGGGGCTGAAATACGTAATCCACAACGAGGTGCTCCTGATTACCTCGCCGACAAGGGCCGAAAGTGAGGAGTTCCTCATTACGAAGGTCTACGACGTCTCCGATCTGGTCATCCCATTGCAGGACCACCCGTATCACGCCACTCTGCCGGGCGCCTGGCGGTTAGAGGTGCCGAGCACCGCGGGCCCGACTCGCAACCGGCCCGACTATGACAGCCTCATCGACCTGATCGGCCAATGTGTCGCGCCGAACTCATGGCCGGCTGGTACCGGGCCGCCGGGGGGCATCGCAGCCTACGACCTATCCCTGGTGATCAGCCAAAGCCGCGAAGTCCACGATGAAATCGAAGCGTTGCTCGCCAGGATTCGTGCCGCCAGGCGGCGGGCGGTGCCGACCGTGGTCGTGGAGTTCCAGTGGCTTTGGCTCGAGTCGGCCGTCTACCAACAGTTGGTCGGCGCCAGGGCCCCGGCGCCCGCTCGCGTTCCGTTGGCCATCGACGCGAAGGCCCTCGACGGGATCGCCCACAAGGCTGCCGGTTTCCGCGGTCGAATCGTATGTACTAACGGCCAGTTGGTCCACCTAGCCTCCGGCGACCGGCGGTCGGTCATAACAAGCACAAGTCCAACGGTCGAGGTCAAGGCAGCGGGAACCCAGGGTGGGGCTTTAGCCATGCCAAATTCCGCGTACGCGGCTCCCGCAGGCGTGTGGGGCAGTATGGGCAGCGGGTTCTTCTCGGTAGGGGATTCTATGGGTCCCATGGGACCTATAGGACCTATGAGCCCTCCCACTCCTAAGGCTCCCGCAGCACCCTCCGTTCCCGCTGCCCCTCCCACGGTCAACGTCCAGACGGCGCAGTCGCCGATCCCGGCGATCGTCACCCAGACTGCCTACCAGCCGGTGATCGACGTGCCCAACGTGGGCGTCGTTGTCGAGGTCCGGCCGAGCGTGGCGCCAGGGGCCAACACCGCCGTGCTGGACCTGCGGAGCACGGTCACGCGTTGGCTGAAGCCCTCGCCGCCGGCGAAGCTGGGCGGGCCCGGATCGGCCTCGTGCCCCGTGGATCGGCCGAACATGCCGGCGGCGGAGATGGCCATGACCGCCCGGGTGCCGCTGGGCAAGCCGGTCCTGCTGGGCGCCGTGACCTTCGCCCCCGCCGGAGGCGCCGGCCTGGACCGGGCCACCGACAACCCCGTCCAGCTCTGTCTCATCGCCACGACGAGCATCGCCGAGGATGCCGAAAAGCCGGCTAGGAAGAAGTGAGATTTCAGCAGGACAACCCGAAGGGTTGCCAGACAGTAGCCGGGGGTTAGCGCAGCGACACCCCCGGAAGAAGCGAGTCGCCCAAGCGAATTTCACCCCGAAGGGGTGATAGCAATCCAACGAGGCGTTCAGAGCGTGCCTCACGATTCTGGCACCCCTTCGGGGTGCACGGGCTTCGGGGGATCGTCATCCGGGGGTCTGCGACCCCCGGCTACTCTCTACCAAGCCTTCGGCTTGAGGAAAATGTAACCAACCCCCACCCTCGCGTGTATACAGGGGCGGGTCGATCTTCGTACAATCTGTTCGTCTCAAACCAATGGAGGTGGATCATGCGAGTGTGGAGTCTGGCAGCCGTCGTTGCGTTGGGGTTCGTTACCGCCGCCCAGGCCGTGCCCTTGGATCCCAAGTTCGTCCCGGCCGGGGCGACCTGGGTAGCCCACGTGGACGTAGACGCCGTCCGGGCGTGTACCGTCACGCAGAAGGCCTACGACCAGTGCCTTGAAAAACACAAGGATGCCGTCGAAAAGGGCATCGCCACGGTCCGCGAGAAGCTCGGCATGGACCCGAGGACGGACCTGCACGGCATTACCCTCTACGGCCCCAAGATCGGCCAGCACAAGGGCGTCATGATCGTCCAGGCCGACGTGGACCAGAAGCTCCTGACCGAGCGGGTCAAAAAGGCCCAGGATTACAAATCGACCAAGTATGGGTCGTATGATATTTCTTCCTGGACCGCCAAGGGTAAGATGGGGCAGCATCCGGCGGCCGGGGCGTTCTGGAAGCCGGGCGTGACCGTGCTGGGCGATTCGCCCGAAAGCGTCCAGTTCGCCCTGGACGTGTTGGACGGCAAGAAGCCGAGCATGGCGAAGGGGTCGCCGCTGGTGGCCGACCTGCCGGCCGGGGCCACGGTCGTGGTCCGGGCCACCGGGATTGCCGAGGCCCAACTGCCCGGCCGCTCGCCGCTGCCCAAGCAAATCGAGTCGCTCTGCTTCGCGATGGGCGAGTACCAAGGGACGTCGTTCCTCAATGCCAAGGTGGTGACGAAGACGCCGGAGACGGCCGACCAGATCAAGAAGATCATCGAGGGCGGCAAGGCCATGGCCCAGCTTCAGCACGGGGGCGACGCCGATGCCGCCAAGATGATCGACCAACTGAAGGTGAGCGTGTCGGACAAGACTGTCGCGGTCGATTTCCACGCCCCGGCGGCCGACGTCTGGACGCACCTCCAGAAGGTCGTCAAGCACATCAAGGAGATGCACCAGCAGGGCAAGACGCCGTGGGGCGGCAAGCCGGCGCCGGAGAAGAAGTAGACCTTTTGCTCCCCTCTCCCTCCGGGAGAGGGGACCGTGAAGTTGAACGCGAACCTAGCAAAGATCATGCCGGACTCCCCCGCCGCCCTGCCGAGTGACGAGCACCTGGCCCGCCGGGCACAGCGAGGGTGCGCCGAGAGCTTCGAGGAATTGATGCGAAGGTTCCAGGCCCCGGTGCTGCACTTCTTGCAGCACCGGGGCGGTCTCGCTGAGGCCGAAGACCTTTTGCAGGAGACGTTCGTGCGTGCCTACGTCCACTTGGCCAAGTACCGGGGGCGGTGGCGGTTCTCGACGTGGCTTTTTACGATCGCCCGCCGCGTCAGCATCAACCACCACCGCGGCCGGCGACCGGCGTGCGACGGCCGGGCCATCGAGTCGGCCGAGTGTCCGGCGCCGGGACCGGCCGACGCGGCTGCCCGGCAGGACAGCCGGCAGTATCTTTGGGCGCTGGCGGCCGAGGCCCTCACCGAGGCGGAGCGGACGGCGCTCTGGCTCCACTACGTCGAGGACATGCCCGCCCGGGAGATCGCCGCCGT
>JBEKCP010000593.1:0-3701 GCA_050014815.1 Thermoguttaceae bacterium
AGCGTCTATTGCGCGGCCCGGCAGGAAGGCAAGGTGCTCTATGAAGCAGCCTGAACTTGTTCGGCTCCTGCTGCACAAGGCCCGGCAGGACGAGGCGGTGCTGGCGAAGCTGGTGGGGGACGCGGAGTTGGACGACGAAACGCTGGGCTTCCACGCCCAGCAAGCCGTGGAGAAGTTGCTGAAGGCCTGGCTCGCGCACTCGGGCGTGGATTATCCCAAGTTGCATTCTCTGGAGACGCTGATTGAATTGCTGCGCGCCAATGGGCAAGAGCTGCCCGAGGAACTTTCCGACCTTGATTATCTGACGCCGTTCGCCACGGTCTTCCGATACGAGGAGTTGCCGTTGGCCACAGCCTTCGACCGGAACGCCGCGCTCGAATTCGTGCGCAAGGTTCGTGCGGTCGTAGAGGCTCAAGTAAATCCGCCCACACCATGAATCCTGACTTGAAACCTTGGTTTGCGGTGGCCAGGCCGCACGAAGACATCCAAAAAGGCCGTCTGAGCGAAGCGGTATTTGCGGCCAACATCTGGGCCGTGGCCCAAGGCACCGCGCCGGACATCTACCTCGACACAGAGGCTTTTTTCTCCAAGACGTACCTGACCGGAGGTTTGGTCAGAATCCTGCAACGGGTGGGCAAGTCGATGGCCGGTTAGGCCGACGCGGGCGACCGGATTTTCAGCCTCCAAACCTCGTTCGGCGGCGGGAAGACCCACTCGCTGGTCGCCCTGTGGCACCTGGCCAAGCACACGGACAAAATCCGCCGCTCCGCCGAGTGCGGCGAGGTCAGGAAAGCCCTCGAAGGCAGCTTCCCCGCCAAAGTGAAGGCTGTGGCGGTCTTCACGAACCAGACGTGCGACCCGACCCAAGGCCGTCAGACCCCGGAAGGGGTTCACACCCGCACACTCTGGGGCGAACTGGCGTTGCAACTCGGCGGCCAGGAGCTTTACCGCGAGATTGAAACGAACGACCACAATCGCACCGCACCAAAGGGACTGTTCGTGGAAATCCTCAAGCAGGCCGCGCCGTGCCTGATTCTGCTGGACGAGTTGGCGGACTATTGCGTCGTGGCGGGCGCCGTGGAGGTCGGCGCGGGCACGCTGGCCGACCAGACCGTCTCGTTCATCCAGGAGCTCACCGAGGCGGCGGCACAGGTTCCCGGCGCTGCCATTGCCGCGACACTGCCCGCCAGCGGGTTGGAGGTCTCCAGTTCCGAGAAGGGGCAGGACATCTTGCAACGGCTGGAAAAGCGGTTCGGGCGCATGAGCGCGGACATCAAGCCGGTTGCCGACGAGGAAATCTATGAAGTGGTGCGGCGGCGGTTGTTCGAGACGTTGGGGGACAAGGAAGACCACAAGCGCGTGGCGGACGCGTACATGAAGCTGTACGAACAGCACAAGAATGAAGTGACCTCCAGTGCGTCAAAGGGCACCTACCGGGACCGTATTCTCGCGTCGTACCCGTTCCATCCCACGCTCATTGACGCGCTCTACCTGCGGTGGGGCAGCCATCCTGATTTTCAGCGGACGCGGGGCGTGCTGCGGTTGCTGGCCAGCGTGGTTGGGGAGTTGTGGAAGCGCCGGCAGACGGAAACGCAATCACAGGCGTTGATTCAGCCCTGTCATGTGAACTGGACGACCGATGCGTTGAATTCGGCACTCACCCGGCTATGGGGCGCGACGTACGAAACCGTGGTTGCTGCCGATGTCATCGGCGACAAGTCCAACGCGGTCGCGCTGGACGAAGACAAGGGCGGCGAGTACCCGACCGAGAAAATCACACAAGGTTTGGCCGCGTCCATTATGCTCGGTTCATTCGGCGGTAAAGGCGACCAGGCCGGCTACAGCACGAAGGACTTGAAACTGGCGGTCGGACGACCGGGCTTGAACTGGAACTACTGCGATGGCGCGATGTTGTCGCTTGAGGAAAACGGATTCTACCTCCACACCGCCAGCGCAGGCAGCTTGGGCAAGCGGTACTGGTTCGGCACCAAGCCCAACCTGAACAAGCTCATCGTCACCTACCGGCAACAGTTCGCGGCGCAGGATGTGGACCCGGACATCGTGGAAAAATTGCAGGAGCAGACAAAAAGCATCAGCGCGGACATCGGCAGGTGGCGGCTGATCGTTAGTCCCAGCGCCGATCTGCCGGAGCAGAAGTCGCTTGTACTCCTCGTCATGCCGCCGTCTTGCCTTTACTCGGAGGACTTCAAGGAATCGGCCCTGATTGCCTCACCGGCGCAGAAGCGCGTTCTCGAAATGAGCCAGAAGTGCGGCAGCAAGGAGCGCCAGTACCGGAACACGCTGTTGTTCATGCTGCCGTCCGCACGCGGCCTGAACCGGCTGCGGAGCGCCTTCCGCTAGGTGGCCGTGCTGGAGGCGGTGAAAAAGGATTACGCCGGCCAGTTGGATGACGAGCAGAAGGATGATTTGAAGAAACGGTTGGAGGCCGCAGAGAAGTCCCTCAGCGAGTTGACGGGTACCGCCTACACCCACGTTGCCAGGGTGGAAGGACAGCAATTGGCTGCGGTGCAACTGTCGAGTTCCAAGGCCAGCATCGTCGAGCACCTGCGGGCGGCATGGAAGCAGTTGGTCGAGGAAGAAGAATGGATTTTGCTCAACGTGGGCACCGTCACGCTGAAGAACGTGGGTCTGATTCCCGACCAGGGCGGCAGCCGAGTGAAGGACGCCATCGAAGCGTTCCTCCGCTACACGGACAAACCCATCATCGCTTCCCGCGACGCGGTGCTGACCGGTTTGGCGCAAGCCTGCAAAGACCGCCTCATCGGGATTGGCCGTGGCCCGAGCTTGACAAACCTGCAAAGGAAATGGTGCGGAGAGAAAGTCATGCTCGACCCACACGAGGAAGGGCTGTGGGTATTGCCGCCATTCACCCCGGAACCAGGCGCTCCGACGCCGGGAACACCGAGCGTGACGGGAGGCGCAACAACGCCGGGCACAGGGCCGACAACCGGCGTGACACCTCCCGGCCATCCACCTGCGGAGCCGACAGACGAGGAAGCAGGCAAGCCGGTGAAGAAAATCGTAATTAGCGGCTCAGTCCCTCTGGAAAACTGGTCGGACGTGTTCCGGTGTTTTGTCAGTCCCGCCGCCCGGATGAGCCCGAAAAAGCTGAGTTTGGGGGTCGAGATTGAAGTCGCGTTTGCCGAGGAGCAAAAAGTGGAGGCCGACGATGCCGCCGTAAAGGGCATGAAGGAAGCGGCGCGGCAGTTGGGATTGAACATAGACATCGAAGCTTGATAGGGGGCGGCAAGAGCGTGTCCACTGTTGCGGCATCCATTTTCAAGTACGTCACGCCCGCCAGGGTGGACATAATTGCGAATGAAAAGATTGCCTTCACCCCGCCGAACCGGTTCAACGACGTGCTGGATGTCTGGCCACAAGTGGTTCCTGTGACGAACTGGACATTTCTTCGCCGACGAGAGAAAGAAGCCCAACGGGCGTTTATAGAGAGCCTGCCTCCGGAGCAACGGCCCGTGACGAAGAAGGACCGAAAACGGTTCATCAGGCAGCACCTATCCGGGGCCATTGACCACATCAGAGGGCAAGCTGGCGAACTGACTCGCGCGTTTGCTTCAGAGCTGCAAGGCGTGCTCAGCCAACACGCCGGCGTGGCTTGCTTTTCGGAGGTGAAGGGTGAGCACCTGATGTGGGCGCACTACGCCGACGAACATCGCGGTCTT
>JBEKCP010000594.1:0-3695 GCA_050014815.1 Thermoguttaceae bacterium
CCTTGTCTCCTTGTCTCCTTGTCTCCTTGTCTCCTTGTCTCCTTGTCTCCTTGTCTCCTTGTCTCCTTGTCTCCTTGTCTCCTTGTCTCCTTGTCTCCTTGTCTCCTTGTCTCCTTGTCTCCCTGTCTCCCTGTCTCCCTGTCTCCCTGTCTCCTTGTCTCCCTGTCTCCTTGTCTCCTTGTCTCCTTGTCTCCCTGTCTCCTTATCCCGACGTCACAGTTCCCTGTACGCCCGCCTGCGGTCGCGCCGGCGGGCCAACTCGCTGGCATAGCGGCGGCCCAGGGTGTCGGCGTTCTGCCGGGCCCAGTCGGTCAGGCGAGTCTTGCCGGTCGCAGGCGAGTCGACCGAGAGCAGCCCGGCCATCAGGCCCGCAATCTCCTCCCGCGTAATGATGACGTCGCGGAGGACTTTCCCGAGGGCCCGGGTCGCCAGGTAGCCGAGCCACGGGGGCACCGAGATTGCGCGCCTCGGCTTGCCGATCAACAGGCCGATCCGCCGGAGCAGCTCGCGATAGGTGAAGGTCTCGGGGCCGACGGCATCGACGATCCGATTGCCCGTGGAGTGGCCCTCCTGGACGGCCAGGTCGGCCAGGTCCTCGACGTGGATGGGGCGAATGCCGTATCGGCCGTCGCCGAACACGCCGACCACGGGCAAGTGCCGCAGCATCCACGCGATGTTGTTGATCAGGATGTCCTCGCCGCCGAAGAGGACCGTGGGGCGGAGGATGGAGTAGGAGAGGCCCGACTCGATCAAGGCCCGCTCCAGCCGCGCCTTTCCCCGATAGTATTCCAGCGGAGAGTCTTCCGAGGGGTTGGCGATGCTGATATGGACGAGCCGGGCGACCCCGGCCTCCTTGGCGGCCGTGAAGAGCTTCAAGGTGTTCTCAACCGCCGTCGCGTGGCTGAAATCGCGGGAATTGAACCGCACCCAGTAGGTGTTGTAGAGCACTTCTGCGCCGGCGAGCGACTGGGTGAGCCGGGCCGGGTCGTCGAAATGGTACGCCCCGGCGACGACCCGGCCGTGGAGCGGGTTTTCCCGCTCGGGCGAGTTGGTCAGCGTGCGGACCGCCACTCCGCGGTCCAGTAGTCGCCGGGCGATGTATTGGCCCGAATACCCGAACGCGCCGGTCACGACCTGGAAGGGTGAATCTGTCTGCATTTACCAGGTAATCTCAACGCCGCTGGTGAAGCCCTGATAGAACACCGTGCTTGCCGCGTCGACGCGGGAGACCTTTTCTCCCACCGCGTTGATGTTGCCCGTCGCGGGGACTTGTTTGCCAGCCAGGGCCACGCCGTCGAGCCACAGCATCTGATAGCCGGCGCGGAGCGCCATGTGGCAGGTGAGCGGGTAAGTGGCGGTGAACCCGAGTTCGCCCAGGAAAGCGAAGTGGTCGTCCGCGGCATTGGCGAAAGCCGAGCCGCCAATGACGAAGTTCGTCAGGAAGTGGGTCCGCACCTGGTTGTCGTAGAGCCCGGCCTTGACAGAAGCGTCGATGCGGAGCCCTCCGCGACTTTCCCAGAGCGCGGCCTCGGCCCCGACCTGGATTCCGTAGAGGTTGTTCCTCGCGTCCCAGCTTTGCGTTTCGGCGCCTGGAATATCGTTGAAAGTGTAAACGCCGGCAATCCGGTCGCTGAAGTCCACGTAACGGAACCCGCAAATGAGATCCAGCCATTCGAGATGTTTGCGCAGGTTGAATTCCAGCGTCTGCAACTCGGATTGATCATGGAAGTTCGCCGTGCCGCCCGCGACTGAGCCGAAGAAGCTGGAAGGGCGGGTATCGGTGGCGTTGTTGCCTGCCGGGAAGTCGAAGGCCGCGTTCGAGCGGGAGTCGTCCAGCCACAGGTACCGCACTTCGACGGCACGATCGCAGCCGCGGTTGGAAATCAGGCTTAGATCGATTCCCGGCCTGTAGTCGAAGTGGAACTGCGAAGCATCAAGCAGGGACTCGCCGCCGGGGTTGCTGAAGATGGGGACGCTCTCCGGGCGCTCGCGTTGCATGCACAGGGTGCTGAAACGCGCGACAAGCGTCGGGCACTTGAAGCAGGAGCCGTTCATGCATGACGTACCACCGGCCTCTTCGCTTCTCTCGGAAGACGTCTTGGCCTGTGGTTGCGGCTGGGGCACGGGGAGATCGGCCGCCGCAACCAGTTGGTACGCAGGATTGTCGAGCGTCTCGTCGGCGGCCACCGGAGCCCATGACGCCACAACCGCGAGCACAGCAGGAACAGCAAAGAAAGTTCTCATCTGTATCAGCCCTTCCTTGGGTCGAGCCTTCGCAAAAGGTCTCAAACGGACCGGAGATGCACCCTGCCGCGAGTCCTGCGCCACGGCACAACTCCTCCAAACGGTTCTTGTCATCGGTTGCGCATCTTAGGAACGCTAAGCAGTTCCGTTACAGGTCGCAAAAGCCGGAAACGCGTCACTTTCGGAGTAAACGTTCAGGTTTCGCTAAGCCGCAAGAAGGGCCGGTCCGGCGGCGTTACAAACGGAACACTCGGAATAAGCGTTAAATTCGGACCGGCGGCCGCGGTCCCGCTGCTCGTCGGCAGCGTTCCGCCGGGCCGAAGGAGGGCAAGAAGGCCGTGGCGGGCATACTCCCCGATCGGGGTAGGGGAGTTCCCGGCCCCCGCATCCTGCGTTTTGGCGAGTGGTTTCAAGGTTATTGGGGATTCGGCGATTCTGGCGATCGGATAAGCTTGGAGACGTTGAAACGAACGTTCGGCCGTTTGGCCCCAATTCCGAGATCGAAAGGTGATGCCCATGCCCACCAAATTTGAAGAGTTCACCGTCGTAGACCTTGCGTCCAACGGAAGGCCGCGAACGATCAGCGATGAAGATCGCCGGCAGTTGGATCGTGCCGCGGATCTGGAGGTTCGGCAGCCGATGAGCATCGACGCGAAACGGCGGGTCTACCAGGAGTACTGCCGCGGCGAATCGGTGGAGACGTTGGCCGGGCGGTTTCACCGCACGCGGGCCAGTATTTACCGGGTCGTCAACGAGATGCGGGGGCAGCGTATCATGGATCTGCCCTTGGATCACGTCCCCAACGAGCAATTCGCGCGGATCCGGTCGGAGAAGGCCGAGAAGGCCATTCTCGAGGCGCCGCCGAGCGAAGAGTGTTGGAAGAAGCCGCGGGTGCCGTCCGGACTGCCGCCCTACCTGGCCAGCCTCTACGAAGTCCCCCTGCTGGCGCACGAGGAGGAGGTCCACCTGTTCCGGAAGATGAACTACCTGAAATACAAGGCCGCCAGGCTCCGCGGAAAACTGGACGCCCAGCGCCCCGATCGCCTCTTGATGAACCGCATCGAGAAATGCTACGACGAGGCCGTCGAGGCGAAGAACCAGATCATCCGGGCCAACCTGCGGCTGGTCGTGTCGATCGCGAAGCGGCAGTTCGGGCCCGGCGAAACGTTCTTCGAGCTGGTCAGCGACGGCAACATGTCGCTGATGCGGGCGGTCGAGAAGTTCGACTTCGCCCGCGGATACAAGTTCAGCACCTACGCCAGTTGGGCCATCATGAAGAACTTCGCCCGGACGATCCCCGAGCGATACCGCTATTGCGACCGTTTCCGGACCAGCCAGAGCCAGGCCTTTGACGGCGCGGCGGACGTTCGGCTCGACGGGGGAGACCAGGAGAAGGCCCAGTTCCAGCGGGAAGTGCAGGTGCAAAAGATCCTGTCGCGATTGGACCCGCG
>JBEKCP010000595.1:0-3689 GCA_050014815.1 Thermoguttaceae bacterium
AGCCGAAAATCGCCCGCCACTTTGCCCACCGCCACCGAGATCGGAATCTGGAAGGTGTAGGGAATGAAATCGTTGTCATACTTTTCCATCAACTCGGCCCGATACCGCCCGACGGCCTCGGCCGGTTCGATCGACTCCTTGCCGTAGCGGAGCTTCTTCACCAAGGCGGCATCGGCGATACTCTCGATGTCGAACACCAGGTAACGGACGGGGGCGACCATGGGCGGACCTCGGAAGAAAGGAAATGTCGCTACCGATTGTTTAGCGGGCGGGCTTGCCCGCCGTGGCTGCCGTCAACGGCGGGCAAGCCCGCCCGCTAAACGGTACCGCGGATCGGGCACCATGCGTGGCATGGTCGTCCGCGCCTTACATGGTAACATAGTAGCGGTTTTCAGGAATACCCCCATGAACTCCCAACGGCTGCTGCGGCGTTTTTTGCGTTACGTGAAGATCGATACGACGGCCCGGCCCGACGCAAAGGCCTATCCGAGCTCGCCGGGCCAGTTCCGGCTGGGGCGACTGCTGGTCCGGGAGCTTCGAGCGGCCGGGCTCGCCGACGCCCGGCAAGACGCCCATGGCATCGTCCTGGCGACCGTGCCCGCCACGATCGATCCGCCCCATCCAACTATCGCCTGGTGCGCCCACCTCGACACGTCCCCGGAGACCAGCGGCAGGGGCGTCAAGCCCGGGGTGGTTCGCCCCTATAAGGGGGGCGACGTGGTCCTGGCGGGCGACCCTGGGCGGGTCATCACCGTGGCCGACAATCCGAAACTGAAGGACCTGGTGGGCCGGACCCTGATCACCAGCGACGGCACGACCCTCCTGGGGGCGGACGACAAGGCCGGCGTGGCCGTCATCATGGAGGCGGCCGCCTGGCTGGCGGAGCACACGGAGGTCCGCCATGGCCCCATTCGCATCTGTTTCACGTGCGACGAGGAGGTCGGCCGGGGCGTCGATCACCTCGACCTGGCCCAGCTCTGCGCGGTGGCCTGCTACACGCTCGACGGCGAGGGGGCCGATCTCATCGACGTCGAGACCTTTTCAGCCGACCTGGCGGAAGTGACCATCCGCGGGATCAACATCCATCCTTCGATCGCCAAGGGACGGATGGTGAATGCGGTGCGGGTGGCGGCCGATCTCGTTGCCCGGCTCCCGCGAGATCGCCTGGCCCCGGAGACGACCGAGGACCGCGAGGGATTCCTGCACCCCTACGAAATGAGCGGCGGAGTGGCGGAGGTGAAGCTCCAGATACTCCTTCGCGACTTCCAGGCAGCCCGACTCCAACGGCAGGCCGATCTGCTCGGGGAGGCGGCTGCGGCGTCCCGGCAAGAGTTCCCCGGCGCCAGGATCGACATTCGAGTCTCCCGCCAGTACCGGAACATGGCGGAGGGGCTCGCGCGGGAGCCCCGCGCCGCGGAGTTCGCCCGCGAGGCCCTGGCGCGACTCGGCCGCACGGCCCGGCTGACCATCGTCCGCGGCGGCACCGACGGCTCGCGGCTGACCGAGCTGGGACTTCCCACCCCCAACCTCTCCTGCGGCGCCCATGCCCCGCACTCACCGCTGGAATGGGCCTGCCTGGAGGAGATGGTGCAAGCGGTCCAGTGGCTGATCGCCCTTTGCGAGGTTTGGGCGAAGGCGGAAGGAGAAAGGATGAAGGATGAAGGATGAAGGATGAAGGATGAAGGATGAAGGATGAAGGCGGAACAAAAGCCCCCGGACTGCGTCCGGGGGTTTTCACCTTTCTCACTTCTCCACAATCCAGATGTTGCGGAACCGCATGGGATTGCCGTGGTCCTGGAGGCGGATCGGCCCCGTCTTGGCCGGCTTGCCCCAGGCCCCGCCGGTCACGCCCTTGACCTCGACCGCATCCTGGATCTTCACGCCGTTGTATACCACCGTGATCACCGCGCCCTTGGTCTGATTATCGGCGGCGTCGAACTCGGGCGCCCGAAACTCGATGTCGTACGTCTGCCACTGGCCCGGCGGCAGCGAGGCATTCACGTCGGGGGCTTTCTTGCCGTAGATCGCGCCGCACTCGCCGGCGTTCATGGTCAGGCCGAAGGAATCGAGCACCTGGATCTCATAGCGGCCGTGCTGATAGACGCCGCTGTTGCCGCGGCCTTGGCCGCGGGCGCCGGGCATGAACGGGACGCGGAACTCGACGTGCAGCTTATAGCTGCCGAAGTCCCGGAGGCTCTTGTTGTCGCCCTGCTTCACCAGGATCGAGCCGTCGGGCTCGCAGATCCACTTCTTGTTGGCCCAGTTGTCGAGGTTGGTCGGCTTGCCTTCCTCGAACGGGAGGAGGACCACCGCGCCGGCCGGCGGCTTCTCGCCCAGCGCGGGGCTCTTGCGCTCGACCCGCTGCATCTCGGCCTTGCCGACCTTGGCCGATTCGAGGCTGAGGGCCTCCTTGGTGATCTTGCCCGACCAATCCTTGTCGCTGATCGACACGACGCCGTCCTTGCCCAACCCGCCGAGCTCGATCCGCCGGGCCTTGGCGTCGCCGGCCGGAGACAGGAGGACGACCCGGTATTTACTCTCCTGGTCGGCGATAAGCTTGACCTCGGCCTTCACCGCCTGGCCGTCGGGGGGCGTAAGCGTCCCGGCGAATTCGCCCATGACCGGGTCCGGCGGGACCTCGGGGCCACCCGCCGCACTACACACCGCCGCGGGCAAGGCAAGGACCATTGCACAGCACGCCAACAGCATCACAACACGATAGACCATGTTTTCTCTCCTGCTCGGGGTAAGAGGTTCCGGCCCTTGGACCGGAGTGTTGGGGGGAAAATCGGTGGGGGTGTCGGACCCGGTCGCCCGACTCTCATGCCTGCCCGGAGCACCTCAGGCGCCAGGCCGACGGCACCTATCTTGATTGACGAAATCGGGCTTGTCAAGCGCGCGGGTGTTTTTTTTCAACGGCCCGCCAAAACATCAAGTAGGTCCCGCTTGCCGAGCGGGACTTGTAGACCGTCGGGTCCGGCCCGGCAGGCCGGACCTACCACCTGTTACCTGCCGAAAGCCGATTCTGAACCATGCCAAAACATCAAGTAGGTCCCGCTTGCCGAGCGGGACCAGGGGGGAGATCCTGCCCGGCAGGCAGGACCTACTGGCGGCGAATTTGACATTCTGGCGGGTCGTTGTTTCTTTTTCCGATTCGTACACGTAACGAATAATCCGCCCCAGCCAACCATCGTAAAGTCCGGCGGCGGAGCGGGCGACAGTGATAAAGGGGGAGTCGGCGGAAAGCATACCCCCCAGCCCGGAGGGTGTACTCGATGGATCTGGCTGCCCTGCGATCGTCTGTTGACCGTCTTTCGCGAGAATTTGCCACAAAGGATGGGCGGCGGCTCTCGCTCGAAGTGCTCCAGGCCGAAGTCGATCGCCCGCTTGTCGAGCGGTATCTCGCCTTCCAGCCGCGGAACTCCTTCCAGGGGCTTCCCCCCTTGAAGGACGAGGTCTGCGTGAAATGGGTCGCGGACATGTTCCGCACGGGCATCCATGTCCTGGCCCGGACCCGAGAGGCGACGATTGCGGGCCATACGGCGATCTTCCCCATCGACCATCGCAAGTGTGAAATGCTGGTAGTGGTGTGGCCCGAATTCCAGAACATCGGAATCGGCACGGCACTGGTGCAAAGCTCGATCAAGATGGCCCGCCAACTCCACTTCGAGCGGATCTGGCTCCCGGTG
>JBEKCP010000596.1:0-3689 GCA_050014815.1 Thermoguttaceae bacterium
GGCCCGACTCGCCGACCCTCTGAAGAACCTTCCGCGAGCTAGATTGCTTTATCGCCGTGGTCGCAAGCAGGCCCACGCGCGTTGCGTCGCGCGACGCGACGATTGAGCGGGCCTTCTCGTGCCAGTAGCAGCAAAGGTCCGACGTTGCTGGAAGGCGCGCTGAGTAGAGGGCCCAAAGCGCCGAGACGTACTCCGCCCCCAGTGCGGAGCGCATGCGTTTGTTCCCCAGGAACGGCGGGTTGCCCACGATGAACTCCGCCTCCGGCCAATCGGGCTCCTTGGGATGCTCCGGATCGGATAAATCCAGGATCGCGTCCGTACAGCGGATGCTCTCGATGGGCGCGAGCACCGGATGGTCGGGCATTTTAAAACCGTTGTGGTGCATCCATTGGAGATAGCCGATCCAGATGGCCACCTGGGCAAGCTGCTGGGCGTAGGCGTTGATCTCCAGCCCGTGGAGCTGCGCGGGGCTGACGTGCGAAACAAGCGAGAGGCCGCGACCGGCCGCGTAGGTAATCACCTCCTTCTGCAAATCCAGCAGCATGTGGATCGCCACGTAGAGGAAGTTGCCCGACCCGCAGGCCGGGTCGAGGACCGTGGCGTGGGCCAGTCGCTCCGTAAACTCGATCAGGGCACGGTCGAAGTTCTCCCGCGGCTTCGATGCTTTGGCCACGGCGGGCTGTCTGGCGCTGGGGCGTCTCTTCGAGAGATCAGTCCGTTTGCCCCCGGTCTGCTTTCCGGCGCGTTCCACCAGCGGCCACAGTTCCTCCTCGCAGCGTCGCTTCACCTCGTCCCACTCGCGCCGCAACGGCGCCAGGAGCACCGGCCGGAGCAACGTCTCGATGTCTTGCCGGCCCGTATAATGGGCGCCGATCTGCGACCGCTTGTCGGGGTCGAGGATCCGCTCGAAGAGGGTGCCGAAGATCGAGGGCTCGATGCTCGCCCAGTCGTACTTGCAGACTTGGGCGAGGGTGGCCGCCTCGGCCCTGGTGAGGGGAAGCACGTCGGTGTTGGCGAACAGGCCGCCGTTGAAGTGCTTGATGTTGTGCTCGCCGAAGGGCCCGCCGTCGGCCATCGCCGCAAAAAGGGCGCTGAGGCGCTGGCCGAGGCCGGCCGGATTATCCTTGTTCGCCTCGACGAGGCGGGAGAACAAACCATCGGGCAAGAGCCGGATGCGCTCGGCGAACATGCAAAAGACGAGCATCATAAGGAAATGTCCCGCCCGCTGGGCGGGGATGCCCCGCACCCGCATCCCATCGGCCAACTCGCCAACGCGCTGGGCGGCGTCCTCGGTGATTTTCTCCCGCGTCGCGTCGGGGCTGAGGGCATCCGGATCGAAGAAGACCCTGCGGAGAATTTCGAGGTTGGCCGGGTCGAGCAGGCCGGCGAGGTCGAACAAGCAGAGGCGAGTGGCCTTGCGCGTGAAGTTGGTATGGACCTCGAACCGGTCCATATCGCAGACAACCAAGAGCGGCGGGTTCTCCAAAGCCTCGCGGTAGAGGAGAAGTTGGCGGTAAGCCTCGCCCAGGTCCTTGTGCTTGCCCTTGTACTCCCATCCGAAGAAGTCCCGCTTCCACACGTCGGCCCAGCCATTGGACCCGTCTGTCTTACGGCAGCCGCGTTCAAAGGTAAAGGACGTGCCTTCCGGGTCGGCTTCCGCCGGCTTGGGATGGCCCAGCAGTTCGCACAGGTCGAGAAAATGCTGCTGGCACGCGCTTCGTTCGGAGAGCTTGACCTTCTGCCACTTGGCGACGAACTCCTGGGGGGTCATGGTGGTTGTGCGTGCTCCCTTCGCCCATTGATCCTAATCCCCCACGGCGGCGGGCTGCAAGAGGGCTCATAGGGGATTAAGGTCATTTAGCGATGCTGGAGCCAGGGCAGCAGTTTCTCCGATAGCCCCAGGATGATCTCGATAAAGATCAGGACGATCACGATCCACTCCAGCCGCACCGAGCGCTCGTGGGCGGCCTCGTCCGCCAGCGTGGTGTAGAGCGTGTTGAGCAGGCGCAACTTGCCCTGGATGCTCTGGTCGAAGCGGTTCAGCCCGAGCGATTCGGATGCCAGCGAGTACACCCGGGCCAAGAAGGCGTCGGGAAACGGCTTGAACGCGTTCGTGACCGTTTCGCTGAACGACTGGCCGTCGAGCATGAGCTCCCGGATCCGCCGCATCCGCGCCTTGACGTTGGCCATCCGGGCGCGGACGTCGTAAGACTCCTGGAGGCTGTCGTCGAGTTGCTCGTCCAGGCAGTGCAGTTCCCGCAACTGGACGTTGGCCAGCTCCAGCAACGTCAGGACGTCCTCCATGTCGGTCCCGCAGATCAAGGCCGCGTTCCAGGTGATGATCGTCAGGTCGTCGGCGTAGTACGCGATGCGTCCGGACAGCTCCTCCCGCTGCTGCTGGGAGGAAAGGGCCTTGGTATTGCTGCTGAGCACCCGGGCGAGGGCCTGCCCCTGGTCCGCGAGGAGACGGTCCAGGTCGCGATGGCCCTCCGGGAGCTCGGGGATCTCGAAGACGAGGTAATCCTCGGACTCCGCGCGGACCATCGGCCGCAGGACCGCGGGACGGATGGCCTCCAGCAGGGCTTCCGCCCGCCGGTGGGCATCCACGGCGAACTCCCGGTTGTCGTACAGCTCGCTGCTCAGCGCGGCCACCTGGTCGAACGTCCCCTCGAACGCCGTGCGATACTCGACGGAAACAGCGCCGAAATCGTAGACCGTGATGGTCACCCGATCGTCGGTCCGGAAGGTCCGGCCCTGGATCGGTTTCATGCCCTGGCTGATGGCGACCGGCATGGGCCGCAGGTTCAGCGACGGCGGCGTTCTCGCGTGGTGTCGCCATGCCGGGTCCTCGCGGGCATCCTCGATCAGGCCGGCGCAGTGCTTCAGATCGACGCTGAACCCGATGTCCAGCGCGTAAAACAGATGACAGCAGCCGCGGACGGCGACGGGCCCTGTCGGTCGAGCAGGCACGGTGGAACCTCCCGTAAAACGAGAGACTACACTTTACAGTCCGCGGCCGCAGTTGCCAAGCCGGGGATCAGGCTGGCTTCCCCCGCCGCCGGGCCAGGATCGCGTCGATCGACAACGTGCCGGCCCCGACGAGGAGCAAGAAGATCCCGCCCAACAACATGCAGTAGTCCGTCCGCGCCTCGTGGACCATGCTCCAGAAGCCGGCCAGGTTGGCCTTGGGCGGGCTGAACCGCCAGTAGCCGTGCCCCAGGAGGATCGGGACCTTGGTCGAGAGGATGGCGACCGAGATGTTGATGACCATGGGGATCGCCGCCAGCCGTGTCAGCAGACCGAGGATGAGCAGGGCCCCGCAGCCGACCTCAAACACGCCGACGAAGGGCGCCATGACTTCCGGCATTGGAATGCCGATTTTGACGAACCGCCCGACGCCGAGGTCCCCGGGAAAGACGAACTTCTGGACGCCCTCGGAAAGGAAGACGCCGCCGACCATGAGGCGGATGAGGAGCACGGCGGCGGGGGCACGGGTCGCAATCAGTTTCCAGAGCAGGTTCATGGCGGGTCTCCCAGAAATGTAACCGTTCACAGGCCGGGTACCCTCTGGGTACCCTCTGGGTACCCTTGGGCCGACGGCGAAATCGCCTGGTCCCCTCTCCCTCCGGGAGAGGGTTAGGGTGAGGGCGGGGAACAAGAAAGCCGTCGATCCCGCCATTCGGCCCACA
>JBEKCP010000597.1:0-3684 GCA_050014815.1 Thermoguttaceae bacterium
GGCAATACGCGGTGTCCCCAGGCGACGTTCTGGTGAGTTGCGTTGGCACGTTTGGCAAAGTTGCGGTTGTTCCCGTCAATGTCGAACCCGGCATCATCAATCCTCGGCTTGTAAGGCTGACGCCAGACACGACGGCGATTAGCTCCGGCTACTTGGGTTTGCTCCTCCAGAGCCGCATCGCCTTCGACCAGATGGAACAAATCAGCCGTGGCGGCACAATGGGCGTACTGAATCTCGGTGCGCTTTCGACCTTGTTGTTGCCAGTGCCAGAGCTGGCCGAACAGAGTGAGATTATTGCCCATGTTCATCGTGAAACCGCCAAACTGGACAGCCTCATGGCGAAGGTGCGGACCGCCATCGAGCGGTTGCAGGAATACCGGACGGCGCTCATCTCCGCCGCCGTAACCGGCCAGATTGATGTGCGGGAGGGAGCCGCATGAAAACGTCCGAGGAGATCATCGGCGTGTCCATCGACCGCCCGCAGACACCGCTGGCCGAACTGACCATGCAGGAGTTGATTTATGACGCCATCAAGGCGTTGATGGAGGAGAGCTACCTTTACCGGAGTCGGCGTGTCGACATCCGCGCAATTCTGGCGCTCGCGGAGAGCAGGTGGACGACCTCCTCTCTCGAAACGGAGTTTCAGCATCGGCCCTGGACTCCTTGGAGTCAGAATCGTGGGTTCACACATGGCGAGCGTCAACTATTCCAGCACGGCACGGGAGGTGAGCCTCTCGGCACGCCCCCCGAACGGATGAGTCTCGCGTTCATCATTCCGACCGTGAAGACATGGTGCTCCAAGTGCCAGGAAATCACGGTCCACGATTCCATTCCGCATCTCGAGTTTAGCCCCTACCACCTGAACCTCGAAGCCATTGCCGAACCCCTGGGCATCCAGAATTTCCTGTTCAACATGATGTGCCAGGAATGCAAGTCACCGCCCACGGTGTTCATGATCAGGCGCGAGTTTCTGAAAGTGCAACTTTGTGGGCGCAGTCACCCGTTTCTTCCCCAGCCCCCGACCGAGATTCCGAAGGGCATCCGCGCCATCTTCAAGGACGCGGTTGGTGCGGCGGCGTGTGGCGATGTGTTCGGCGCGTTCTACCACCTGCGCACCCTCATGGAGCACCACATGAAAACGGAGTTGGCCATAGAGATCGCTGCCAAGGTTGATGGAGACGACCTCTGCGCACGTTACAACCAGAAAATTGATCCAGTCCTGCGGGATCGCTGTCCGCTGAAACCAGCCCTCGACACCTGTAGCGCCAACCTGCATAATCGCACCGGTTCGTTCGCGGATTACGAAATGGTTGTGGAAACTATCCGTAGCCACTTCCAACTCAAGCACACGCTCCAGAAACTTGGACCGCCTTTATAGCGATGGACACCACCGAAAAGAATTTCGAGGCCAGCATCGAGGCGACCCTGCTCCGTGACCCGTTGAGCAGCGCCCCGCAGGACGCCTCTGCTCTGGCCGAGGCCCCGACCGGCGCTTACCTGTCGGGCGGCTACCAGCGCCGCGAGCCGACCGATTACGACAAGGCGCTCTGCCTGGTCCCCAAGGACGTGGTGAGCTTCATCCAGGCTACCCAGCCCAAAGAGTGGCAGAAGATGACGACGCAGCACGGCGCGGATGCCAAGCCGACGCTGCTCAAGCGCCTGGCATCCGAGGTTCACAAGCACGGCACGCTCCATGTCCTGCGCAAGGGCATCAAGGCCAACGGCTGCAAGTTCCGGCTGGCCTACTTCAAGCCGTCGTACGGCCTGAACGAAGCGTCCCAGAAGCTCTACCTCGCCAACCAGTTCAGCGTGGTCCGGAAACTCGACTACAGCGAGAAAGGCAACAAGACCTTGGACATGGCGATCTTCCTCAACGGCCTGCCGCTCTTCACGGCAGAGCTGAAAAACCCGTTCAAAGGCCAGCACGTCCAGGACGCCGTCAGGCAGTATCGGCTTGACCGCGATCCGAAGGAGCCTCTGTTCCAGTTCGGGCGCTGCCTAGCCCACTTCGCCCTCGATCCGTCGCTGGTGTATGTCACGACCGAGCTGAAGGGCGGCAAGACGGCGTTCCTGCCGTTCAACCAGGGCCATAACCTGGGAGCCGGCAATCCGCCGTCGTGGAAGGGCTTCGCCACGGCGTACCTGTGGGAGCAGGTTTGGGCGCGGGACAGCGTGCTCAACCTGGTCCAGCATTTCATCCACATTGTCGAGCTGGAGGACGACAAGGGCAACAAGACCGGCGAGCGCAGCCTGCTGTTCCCGCGCTACCATCAACTGGACTGCGTGCGCCGGCTGGTCGCCGATGCCTTGGCCCGAGGCGTTGGGCATTGCGACCTGATTCAGCACAGCGCCGGCAGCGGCAAAAGCAACACCATCGCCTGGCTGGCGCACCAGCTCTAGATTCTCCATAGCCCCGCCGATGCGCGGGTGTTCGATTCCATCATCGTCATCACCGACCGGCGCGTGCTGGACCGGCAGTTACAGCGGACCGTGCGGCAGTTCGAGCAGACGCTGGGCGTGGTGGAGAACATCGACAAGACCTCGCGCCAGTTGAAGCAGGCCCTGGAGGATGGCAAGACCATCATCGTCACCACGTTGCAAAAGTTCCCCGTCATCGCCGACGAGATGGGCGCGCTCAAGGGCAAGCGGTTCGCCGTCATCATCGACGAGGCCCATTCCAGCCAGACCGGCGAGAGCACCAAAAGCCTGAAACAGGTGCTCGCCGCCGACTCCCTGGACGAGGCCGAGAAGCAGGACGGCGGCAAGGAGGAAGACCTCGAAGACCGCATCGTGGCGGAGATGAAACGGCGCGGGCGGCTGCCCAATGTCAGCTACTTCGCGTTTACGGCCACGCCCAAAAACAAGACCCTCGAGCTGTTCGGGCGCAAGCGGGCCGACGGGAAGTACGAGGCGTTCAGCCTGTACGCGATGCGCCAGGCCATCGAGGAAAAGTTCATCCTGGACGTGCTGGAGAACTACACGACCTACCAGAGCTACTGGGCACTGCTGAAGAAGGTAAAGGACGACCCGCGGTACGACCGCGAAAAGGCCGAGCATCTGCTCAAGGCGTTCGTGGGCCTGAGCGACCACACGATCAACAAGAAGGTCGCCATCATGGTCGAACACTTCCGCAACCACGTCGCCCAGCGGATTGGCGGCAAGGCCAAGGCCATGATCGTCACGCGCTCGCGCCTCCACGCCGTCCGCTACAAGCTGGCCGTGGACGAGTACCTCAAGCAGAACGGCTGCCCATTCAGGGCCCTGGTCGCCTTCTCGGGCACGGTGAAGGACCGCGGCGCGGACTTCACGGAAACGGGGATGAACACCGCGTCGGCGGGCAAAGCGATCCCCGAGACGGCCACCGCGGAGACGTTCAAGCAGAACGAGTACCGGCTGCTCATCGTCGCCAACAAGTTCCAGACCGGCTTCGATCAGCCGCTGCTCCACACCATGTACGTGGACAAGAAACTGGGCGGCGTCAACGCCGTGCAAACGCTCTCGCGCCTCAACCGGATTCATCCCCCCGACAAAGAGGAGACGCTGGTCCTGGACTTCGCCAACGAGGCGGACGAAATCCAGAAGGCGTTTCAGCCGTATTACGAGCGGACGCTGCTGAGGGAGGCGACGGACCCGAACCTGCTCTACGATTTGCAGAACCGGCTGGACGGCTTCCACCTCTTCACG
>JBEKCP010000598.1:0-3669 GCA_050014815.1 Thermoguttaceae bacterium
CCCTCAACCACCGTCAAACGTGGCGATGGGCGTGTTACTTCGAGCCGGACGGAACGCAAATCAGGTCGAACACGAACGCCACCGGGGCATTGTGGCCGATCGTTTCCCAAGGCGCCAGCGTAAGCTTCGCTCCGGCTTGTGCCGCACGGAGAACTTGATCGTCCGTGGCGTCGAAGGTGGCGATCGTAGCCAACTGGAAGCCACCGTCTCTTGCCTTAGGAAACATCGGGCGGCCTTGCTTGTCGCCGGTCAGGACGAGGACGGGCGGAGACTTGTCGGCGCTGGCCAGCAACACCCACGGCCCGCTGCAGAGCACCACGCCGCGATGCCGCGAGACCGCCTTGGGATCGAGCGCAAGCCGCTGGAATCGCCGGTTCTCCACGCGCGGCGCAAAGGAGAACGTGACCGACATCTCGCCTTCCGCTCCGGGGCCGAGCGGCAGGACCAAATAGCCGGCCTCGCGCGGCGCTTGCACTGTCCGGCCTTTTGCATCGGCGATCCGCACAGTGTCAGCCCAGTCCGGCTGCCGCAGCAACACGCGCGGCAGCGGGGCCGCCGTCTCGCGCGGGGCGATCTTCACGCGGCAGGTCACCGTCCCGTTGAGATCCTCCTCCCGCCGGACCTCTACGTTCCACGCGCCCTTTTCCGTGGAAACAAGGGCGGAGACGTCCAGCGGGAAATTGATGAAAACGCCTTGTTCCGATCCGGCCACGATGTAGCTCTTGAGCGTGTGCATGCCCATCAACCCGTGGAAGGTGCAGCACCAAACGGCTTCCGTGAACTTGGGTTGCATGAGCACCGGTCCGTCGGCGTCGCAGGTGAAGCGGTGGTGGCCGAAGCCGCCGTTCGTCGTGCGGTTCATCGGGTAGTGGTTCGCGAGCAGCCGTTCCGCGGCATCGAGAAACCGGGTTTCGCCGGTGATCCGCCAGAGGTCGAGGTTCAACCGCAGCCAGTCGGCCTCGGAGCAACCTTCGTCGGTGCCGCAGCCGACGGCAAACCCCTCGCCCACTCCGCCCGTGGGCCAGATGTAACCGCCCTCGATGGCTTCCTTCCACCGGTCGAGGGCCCGCTGGAGATACGCCTGTTTGCCCGTCGCCTCGTAAAGCAGCAGCAGTCCGTGATACGCGATCAAGTTGCCGTGGCTATGGGCCAGCGGCAACTTGTCGAAACGCTTGAAGAACTCGGCCATGCGCTCGGCATGGCGGAGGTAACGGTCGTCCTTCGTCGCTTGATAGAGCCGCACCATGCCCTCGATCGCGGGAAAGTAGTCGGTCACGTAACCGGAGGCATACGTGCCGGTGGCGCGGTATTCTTTCTCGCGCTCCGGGTCCAGCAACCGGTCGGCGGTGGCGACGTAGAAGTCGCCCAACCGCTTGGCCGATTCCAGCAGTTTGGGCTGACCGAATGTCTGGTGCCCCTCCAGCAGCCCGACCAGCAACCGCGCATTCCCCCAGAGGATCGGCGTCGCGCCGGACTGTTTCTGATTGTCAATCGGCACGTTCCAGTCGATCTCGCGGCCGTAGTGCCCATCGCCCTTCTGATGGTCGGTGACGGTCTTGAGCAACTCGACCAGGGCGTCGGGCGCCATCTTCCCGCGGGGCGAGGTGAGGCTGGCGATCTCCAGGAACCGCCCGGAGATGTCGCCGCTGTAGTTCGTGAAGACCCGGTTCATCTCGAAGGACACGTCCGCGCGGAGGAACGCGACCGACTGGTACGGATTCTCCGCGAGCCGGTCCACGCTCCTGCGATACGCCTCGCCCAGCGATCCCCCGAGTTGGACCTCGTGCGCCTCGGGCAGGCGCCAACGGGAGACAATACTGGTCGCCGAGTCCTCTCGCCGCAGGGGAGAATCGCGTTGTTGGGCGGCGAGCAACGAGCTTGCCGCCAGGACCAGAAAGACCAGGCCCAGATTCACATCCCACAAAGCGTGCGGTTTCATCATTACTCCTCCTTGCGGCTTTGGCCGCGGTGGTGGTTGGTGTCGTCCGCGATCACGGCATGGGCGCCGCGAACTTGTAGGTCCCACTGCCAAGTTCAAATGCCATCTTCGACATCCCCCGGTGCTGGACCTTACCCAGCAGCTTTACGCCGCGAGCCTTGGCCGCGCTGGTCTCGCCTTCACGCACCGCCTCGGCATCGCGGATCGGCAGCAGCAACGTGGCTGTCGTGTTCGCCGGCGCCGTGCAGGCGACACGCAGCAAGCCATGCTTCCGCCATGTCCCCCAGCCGGAGTTCTGGCCGGCGGCCCATCCGCCGGCGGCGGTCGCGCCGATGCAGTTGCGGCCGGGCACGAGCAGATCGGCCACCTCGTAGGTGACATAGCGATCGGCCTCGCGGTTCGGGGCAAAGACATCGTCGGAGGCGGGTTTGCCGTTGATGGTCAGCTCGCAGGTGCCGATGGCGCTAACGTACACGCGGGTGACCTTGGGCTTGGAGAGGAGGTCGATATGCCGACTGCACGGCGCCGCGCTGCGAGTCCTTCACCAACCAGGAGAATCGCGCCTGCCGTATGGCCATGCCCAACGGTTCAACCTGGTTGTCGAACCGCAATCCCTCGGGCGCCGCCAGTCCCCCGTCCGCGCCACGCGCCGGTACGGCCGCACACGAGATCAGGACCATCACCGCCGCCAGACCGCCGGCGATGGAACGGAGTACGATCAACGCTCCCTCAATCACTTGCCTTGTCCATACTTGCATGTTCTCCTTTCACCAGCTCTTGCCAGTTGTCGCCGCCGAAGGTCTTGTGATTCACGTGCCAGAGGTCCACCCAGATCTCGGCCTTGGGGAAGCGCCGGTGGAACTGCTCCGCCAGCGGCCTGGCGGCGCGCCAGTATCCCTTCGTCGGCCAAGGTGTGCAGTCCGGGCAGGAGCAACCGCCCGGATCGGCGGGAAACATGTTGAGCGAGTCCAAGTGCGGAAAGGCGCCTAAAACCTGTTCCTGCCATGTCAGCAGTCGCCTGGCCCCTTCCGGCTTGGAGGGGCAGATGTAGTGGGCGGGAGAGCCGATGATCGGCGAGATGCGGAGTTCCTTAGGTACTCCTTGACCAAGGCGTGAGACTCCGCCGTCCCGATGACCAGGGCATGACCGCTGGACGCTGGATCGCCGATGGTCGGCTTGAGCCCCGTGCGAGTTGTGACGGCGTCGATCAACAACGCCGCTGCCCGCTTTTCGGCGAAACCGGCGTTCGGCCCGAGGGAAACGACCAGTTTGCTGCCCCTGGCGATGTTCACGAATGACTCGGCGCTCTCGGCGCGAGCCTGGTCCGGTGCAGCTTGCCGCTGGGCGTCTGCCAGCAAGGCGCATGGAAACGCCATAACGCCGAGTGCCAGCATCATGCTCGTAATCTTATTCAGGCTGCTCATCATCGCATGCTCCTTCCTCAGTACTGCGCCGTCACGGCGACCGTGCCGGTCAGGTCTTTGAGGGTGATGGTTTCCTTGTCCTTGCTGAATTCGGTCCACGGTTTCCCGTTGACCGCAACGCTCTTGATCGTCGCGGCCTTGGGATGACGAAAGCGCAGGACCACTTCCTTCGGCGGCTTGCGCGAGGGCATCTCGACCGTGGCGGTGATCTTGCCATGGTCCACGTCGGAGACGACCTCGTAGGCCACCGTACCGAAGTAGGTCGGCGCGTTCTTCACGGAGATCTTCTTGCCCTGTTCGAGCCAC
>JBEKCP010000599.1:0-3666 GCA_050014815.1 Thermoguttaceae bacterium
TGTCCTTGCGCTACGTTGAACTTGGGAAAGGAGGATGGATGTAGGATACACCTTGAAACCTTTCGATGGAACCCTGCGGGTAATCAAGCCCGTCCGGAAGAGCTTGGCCAGCAGCCGGAAGCGAGTCTTGCGTGGTGTCGGGGCGACCCGGCCTGCGAAGCGTAGACAGCCAGTGCCGAAGCCGTGTGATTGAGCCTCGAAAGCTGCAATGCGGGAGCCTTCGCCGTGGACATAGCGGGGGCCGCGCCGATGCATTGCATGGCCTGATGCGTTGGTCCTACCGGGGTCGGAGAGCAGGGCAAGAGCACAATCGGGGTTCCCCAGGAACGTAGGAGATCCTGTCGTTTCCACTGACGAACTCCCGGCCGGAGCCACCGGGTGACCAACTCCTGGAGACCGCCCGCGGTCGCGCTCGGCCGCGTGCGGGCGAAACACGAGCGCTTGGGTGGTACCGCCAAGCGAAGGGAACGAAGCGCGGCGGGAGGAGCGGCAGGAAGTCATAGCGCCCTGATAGTACCGTGGAAGCCGGGGAACTTGCACCGCCTGGGACCCGGGGGAGGGAAGCGGGGCGTCGGGCAACTCGACCGTCGGAAGGCAACACAGGGAGGCATCGAACTCCTGGTGCGTGTCACCGTAACGCTGACGGATAGCGCAAACCGGGTTTACCACGGCGCTAGCTAGGTCGCGGTAAAGCGAAGGGGTTGCTTGAGGAACCGAATGCGTTAATTGCGCACGTTCGGGTCTGTGGGAGCCCCGGGCGGGTAACCGCCCGGGGCCACCCGGTCCCGGCCTCGGCGACAGAACGGGCGCCAGCGCCGGGACCGGAGTCACCGATACGTCGTCGCCGATGGCCTGCCAGTTTGGCATGGTGGGGATCTGGCCGAGGGAGAACCAATGGGCTACGGCTGAGACTGTTCAACCGGATTCGCCCGGAGCGTCAGGGCAACGCCAGGATCGTCCTCGCCGCCACCGGGGCGGGAGACGGAGAAGGCTGGGGATATGACGATCCACCTACAAGGAGGTAATTGAGCTTCTCGGCCAGCCAAGCCGTTGAGAGGGCCGATCTCTCGAAGAGTTGCAAGCTGTTGCTGGGCCGGCCTTTCGGCAATGCATCTGGATTGTTTGAATTGTGGATGCTGGTGTCCACGACTATGCCCGATTCAATCAAAGGAGTGAACTTCCCTACCGCTTACTTTCCCGGTGTACTTGCGCCAAAGCTACTTGGTCAGTACCATCGTGGTTCGCGGATGCCCCGATGCCCTCGTGCAACTGCCCCAGCCGGTCAACGAGTTCCCGCAATTTGTCCATCACGTAGTCCAACGTTTGAAGACGCTTTGCCCCTCGATGGGCAAGGTCAAGATCGCCCAGACGCTTGCCCGGGCGGGCCTGCACCTGGGCGCCACCACCGTGGCCAGGATGCTCAAGGGCGAAACGGGAACCTTTGATCGCGTGCCCAGCAAAGATACCGACCCGTCGGCAGGAGAAGCCGAGGGCAAGCAGCGGATCGTCACGGCCAAGTACCCCAACCACGTCTGGCACGTCGATTTGACCGTCGTGCCCACCGGTGCGGGCTTCTGGGTTCCGTGGCTCCCTTTCGCACTGCCACAATGCTGGCCGTTCTGCTACTGGGTGGCGGTGGCCGTAGACCACTTCTCCCGCCGCGCGATGGGCTGCGCCGCGTTCAAGGACCAACCGACATCGGAGGCGGTCGGTTGCTTCCTGGGACGCACGATTGCCAAGGTAAAAGCCACACCCAGGTACATCGCGTGCGACCGCGGCCGGCAGTTTGATTGCAACGGCTTCCGCGACTGGTGCCGCCGCAAGAGCATCAAACGTCCTCGCTACGGGGCCATCGGCAAACATGGCTCAATCGCCGTCGTCGAGCCACTGAGCCGGCATGTTCCGCTCGGGCGGGTTGGTGTTGCTTTCCCGCTCGAACTTGTAGATGTCCGGGTCCCGCGCCCTTGCCCGCTTGAAGATGTCGAGGTTGGAGGTGACCAGGCCCTTGACGCTCCACACCTCCCAGGAGCGGACGGCGGCCTCGGCGTTTTCCCAAAGCACCTTGCCGGCGCGGGCGTCCAGGCCGTACATGAAGTGCCCGGAGCCCTGCACGATGATCCTCCCGTCAGCAGGAGCAGAGAGAGACTCTCGCGCATGAGTGTTTTCCTTGTAATGATTGTTCCTAGCGCGGCTCGCGGGCGGCGGAAGGACAGATCCATTCCATCGGCTGGGTGATGAACTGGTATCCGCCGTCGCCGCTGCCCTTGCGGTAGTTCCCGCCCTGGACGACCCACGCCTTCTTCCCGCCGTCGGCAAACCACTTGGACGGGAAATTGGGGTTGTAATAGGACGGGCCCCAGGGCGTTTGGGCGTGGGCGAGTTTCCACGGCCCCCACGGCTTCGGCGCCTCGTAGAGGCAAAGCATCGTCTGGTCCGCACGGCCGTGGGCCGCATCCTCCGGCCAGGGTCGCGGCAGCGCCGGGTCGTTGCAGGTCCGGTCGCCTTGCCCCTTCATGGCCACGTAACACCACTGCGCCAGCACGAAACGCTTGAGGGCCTGGAAGTACTGGATGCCGGTCATGCTGGTGTGCAATTTGTGCTCGAAGATGCTCCCGGCCTTGCCCACGTCCGGCGTCCAGGTCGGAAGGTTCTGCCCGTCGGCCGCGACGAAGAACTCCCAGTCGCGGCGGTCCAGCGCGCTGAACTTCCTGCGCGGCACGCGGGCGAGCATCATGCGGTTCCAGTTGTTCCAGCCGCCGTCGTTGGAGCAGACGTAGACATAGTCGTCCATCGCGCCGGCATAGTCCTTGCCGTACTGCACGAAGAACGGCGTGGGGAACTCCTTGTTGGGGAACATCGGCCTGGCCAGATGTTCCTTCGCGGAACCGCTCCAGGTCTTGCCGTAATCGGCGCTCTTGATGATCGAGGCCTGGTCGGCGTTGAACGAGACCTTGCTGGCCGAGAGCTTGCTCGGGTTGGACTGCGAGTAGACGCCCAGGTACAGCACGCCGTCGATCGAGGCCAGGCCGGCCCCCTTCCACCAGGGCGGTTGAACAATCCTTTCATAGTCCCGCATTTCGTTGACGCGGGTGACCTTGTGAGCGGGCGGCATTCCCTCGACCTTGAAGATCGAGAGGTTCCACCCCTGCGTGTCGTCGGCGACCGAATAGAGGTTGTCGTCGGCGGCCCAGGTGGTGCTCCACACATCGCCGCCGTTGCGGTCGCGAATCTCCTTGTCGATCCAGCGGATCCCGTGGATCGCCTCGCTCTTAGGGTAGGGAGTCTCCGGCAAAGCGACCCAACTGGGGGCCGGTTTGTCGGCAACGATGGCCGCCGCCGCGCTAATTGCCACGGTGCACACTGCGGCGGCCCAACTCGGACGCGGGAAAACCATACTGCGTTCCTTTCGAATCGAGGGCCTTACGGCCAGGCAAAAGAATTTCGTTGCGATCTACTGCGCCTTCTCCAGGGTTGCAACGACAACCTCGTTTTCGGGGGCCTTCGGGGTGCCCCCAACAGTGTTGACTCCAATCAGGAGGTCTCCGTAGTTTCTGTTGCGGAAAGCCTTGTGTCGCCTTTCGCTCCGCGAAAGTAGCGTGGAGCGACCGCTACTTTCGCGGAGCGAAAGGCGACAATCCAGCCAGCCTACTCTTTCCGCAACAGAAA
>JBEKCP010000600.1:0-3657 GCA_050014815.1 Thermoguttaceae bacterium
CCCTCGGTCCCCTCCAGCCGGGCGTCGATCCGCTCGAACGCCTCGATCAAGAGGTCGTGGATGTTGGTCACCTGGTCGGAACTGCGGCGGTCGTGGACGCCGAACACCTTCTCCTCGGCCTGGTTCAGCAGTTCGCGGGGGTCGATCGTGGGGTCCGAGGCGTCGCGGAGGATCTCGGTACTGGCGTGGATGAGCTCCCGGACGGTCGCCTTGTCGCGGACGATCTCGGCATAGTAGGCGGCGTTGGCGGCGTAGGGGACCGATTGGGCGACTTCGGCCAGGTAGGCCGCCCCGCCGACGGCCTCGAAATCGCCCTCCTGCTTGAGCCGCTCGACCAGGAGCGTGATATCGATCCGCTTGCCCTCGTCGTGCATCGCCAGCAGGTGGCGGAAGAGTTTCTGGTTGGCGTCGGCGTAGAAATCGTCGGGCCGAAGGACCAGGACCACCTCATCGCACATTTGGGGGTCCAGGAGGATGCTGCCCAGGACCGCCCTTTCCGCCTCGGCACTCTGCGGCGGGAGCCGATCGAGGATCTCCGAGCTTAGCCGGGGGCTGGCATGCGCCCCCTCAATCCGTCCGACAGTGGCCATGGGGTCAGGGGTCAGGGGTCAAAGCCCCCGGACTGCGTCCGGGGGTCAGGGGTCAAAGCCCCCGGACTGCGTCCGGGGGTCAGGGTCAGGGGTCAGGGAGACTAGGGAGACAACGAGGGGCATCCTACCGCGCGAAGGCTACTTCTACAACGCCCCGAGTCAGGGGGCAGGGGATGGTAAAGGTGAGAAGGGTGTGAAATGTGTGAAGGGTGAGAAACGTGAGAAGGTATGAAATCTCGGCCCCGAGAACGACACAAGTCTAATCCCCCAATCCCTGATCCCTTGCTCCCCTACCCCCTGGCGACTGTTTCCTGCTACAGTGTTCCCATGCCTCAATCTGCCGAGTCGGTTCATCAACGCGTTTGCCAGCATGTCCGCGAGACGGCCCTGCTGTCTTCGACCGGATCGGTCTTGGAGTGGGACGAGCGGACGAAGATGCCCGAGGTCGCCGGGGCCTATCGGGCCGAGCAGACTACGATGATCTCCGGCATGGTCCACCAGCGGTGGACCGACCCGCAACTGGTCGCCGACCTGTCGGAGTTGGCCGAAGGGCCGCTTGCCGCGGACCCGGGCGGCGACGCGGCCGTGACGATCCGCCGGCTCAAACGGCACGTAGAGAAGCAAATCAAGCTCCCACGATCACTCGTCGAGGAGCTCTCCCGCACCTCGGTGCTGGGTCAGCAGGCGTGGGGGCAGGCCCGGCGGCAAAAGGACTTCAAGCTCTTTCAACCGCTCTTGGAAAGAACGATCGAGCTGAAGCGGCAGCAGGCCGAGGCCCTCGGCTATCCCGAGGCCCCCTACGACGCCCTGCTGGACGACTACGAGCCGGAGACCCTCACGTCCGAGGTCCGGCGGGTGTTGGCGGACCTCCGCGAGCAGTTGGTCCCGCTGGTGGCCGCCATCCGCCAGAGCGCCCGCCGGCCGGACCTGACGATCCTCCAGCGGGAGTTTCCGGCGGCCGTCCAGGAAGAATTGGGGCTGGAGGCGGCCCGGGCCATCGGGTTCGACTTCCATCGAGGCCGGCTCGACGTGACGACGCACCCGTTCTGCTCGACGCTCGGGCCGGACGATTGCCGCATCACCACCCGCTACGACGAGCATTTCTTCAATGCGGCCTTTTTCGGCATTCTGCACGAGGCGGGCCACGGGCTGTACGAGCAAGGGCTGCCGACGGAGTGGTTCGGCCTGCCGCTGGGCGAGGCGGTCTCGCTGGGCATCCACGAGTCGCAGTCGCGGCTGTGGGAGAACCTCGTGGGGCGGAGCCGGGCATTCTGGGAGTTCTTTTTCGACCGGGCCCGGCAGCGGTTCCCGGCCGCCCTGGGCGGCGTCCCGCTGGACGATTTCTACTTCGCCATTAACGACGTGCGGCCGTCGTTGGTCCGCGTCGAGGCGGACGAGGCCACGTACAACCTCCATATCCTGATCCGCTTCGAGCTCGAACAAGCCTTGCTGGAGGACAATCTGCCGGTCGCCGACCTGCCCGGGGCGTGGAACGAAAAATACCAGCAGTATCTCGGCGTCCGGCCGGCCGACGACCTGCTGGGCGTGCTCCAGGATATCCACTGGAGCGGGGGCCTGGTGGGGTATTTTCCAACGTACACCCTTGGGAACCTGTACGCGGCCCAGTTCTTCGCCGAGGCGGATGCCCAGTTGGGGGGGCTGGCCTCCCAGTTCGCCCGCGGCCAATTCCAGCCGCTCCGCGAGTGGCTTCGCGAGAATATCCACCGCTACGGCCGGCGGTACACGGCGGCCGAATTGGTCCGGCAGGTGACGGGCCGCCCCCTGGGGTCCGGGCCGCTGATGGCCCACTTGCGGGCAAAACTTGGCCCGCTGTACGGGATCTAGCGACCCTAGTGGCTGGGGCGCCAACCCCGCGACGCGGCAACCCCGCGACGCAGTCGCGGGGCTTTTCCCAAATCCCTAAATCCCCAAATCCCCAAATCCCTAAATCCCCAAATCCCCAAATCCCCAATCCCTGGTCCCTAGTGGCATTCCGTGTTGCCGGGAGTTAGACTAGATGAACGTGTTTTTTTGTCTGCGAACACCGAGAGAATGGCTCCATGTCCCTCACGTCCAGTTGCCCCCAGTGTCAGAAGCAAGTGACGGTCCCCGACGGCGCGGCCGGCGACGCAATCGTGCGGTGCCCCCTGTGCGATGCACAGTATCCCCTGAGCGAGGCGATGGCACTGGCGCCGCCGATGTTGATCGTCGTCACCCCGGCGGCCGTCCCCGCCGGGGCCGCCGCCGTTGAGTCCGGCTTAGGGGTTGCCGTCGAGGCGGCGCCCATGCCCGGCGAGGCGGCTCTTGCCGCGCCGATCGCCCCGCTGGACCCATGGCAGATGGTTGAGGAAGAAGAGGCCGCCGACGGCAACGGCGAACCCATCCCGTTTGCCGAGGAGGAAGCGGCCGAGTTGGAGGGGGGCGAGAAGATCGATTTCGCGGCGATTACGGGGCGGGCGCCGCCGGCGGAAGGCGCCGAAGGCGCGATCCCCGCTCCGCCGCTGAAGAAACGCAGAAAAAAGCGCGAGATCACCCCCCTTGGAATGGTCGCTCGCATCGTCGGCATGGGCGTTGCCGCCGTCCTGGGGCTGGCGGGCGCCTTCTTGCTCGGTTCGTATTTCAAAGCGGACGTCGACAAGCTGCACCTGTTCCATAGGGGGCCTAACGGGCAGCAGGGGGTGGCGGCGGCCTGGGCGTCGCTCTGGGCCAAGCAGGGGTCCAGTGCGGAACAGGAACCGGTCGCGGAAAGGCCGGCGACGGTTTCACCCGCCGTGCCGCAGAACCCTGCCGGCGAAAAGCCGGCGGCGAAGATGGGGCCGGACTCGAAGACCGCCCTCGAACACCTGCCGGACATCGCGGAAAAGACGGAGCCCGAGGCTGAGCCCAAAGACCCGTTGGGTTTCTCGGGCCCGAAGATCGACCCCTTTGCACCGCCTGACGGGGCGTTCAAGCCGGTCGCAGTGGGCCCGGCGAAGACCGAGCCGGCCGCAAAGGTTGAGCCCAAGCCGACGCCGGAGCCCGCCCCGGAATTGCCGGCCAAGATGGAAACGACGCCGGAACCCGCCCC
>JBEKCP010000601.1:0-3648 GCA_050014815.1 Thermoguttaceae bacterium
GCCGAGACGAAAGTCGTGGAAATAACCTCATCGTACTTGAGGCAAAGCGTGGCCTTCGACCGCCCAGTGCGCTCGATTTCCAAACCGGGTTCGACCGGACCGCGAAGGACCACGAGTACATCAATGTCCGACCCGGGCACGGCATCGCCCCGGGCGTGCGAGCCGAACAGGACCAGCCGCACCAGGCGGTCCCCGTAGAGGGATCGGAGATCATCGCCAAGCTCGGTGAGAATGGTCTTCAGCCGCGCGTCCATCTTTCGCCTCCCCCGACAATATCGTCCACTGCCTCCTTGATTCTACACCGCGCCGTGCCGGTACGCCACTGCCTACCCAACCGCATACCGATCGAGCTTGGCCCGATCGACCTCGATGCCCAGACCGGGGCCTTGGGGGACGGTCATCAGGCCGCCGGCGGTCTCCAGCGGCTCGGCGAGCACGTCGTCATGGAGCTGGTGGTAGGCCGATTCGTTGGCGCCGGAGAGGGGCGGCGTCGCGGCGGCCAGGTGGAGCATGGCGGCGGTGGCGATGCCCAGCGCGGGCCGGCCGCCCAAGAGGGCCGAGATGCCGGCCGCCGAGGCGATGGCCGCCGAGGCCCTGCCGGGCGAGAGCCCGCCGAGTTGCTCCAGGTCGATGACCACGTGGGCCGCGGCGCCGCACCGGACCGTCGCCAGCACGTCGGCCGGAGTTCGGATCGCCCGCCAAACCGCCAGCGGAACGGCCGTCTGCCGTCCCAGCGCCGCCACCGGATAGAGCTCGCGCGTGGCCAGCGGGTCCAGCAGGAACTGCACCTGCTCGAATTCGATCGCCGCGGAGAGGTCCCGGGCCTGGTCCGCCGCAAACATCGCCTGGCCGTCCAGCCGCAGGTCGATCCGGTCCCCCACGCCTTGGCGGACCGCACGGAGCAACCGGCAATCCAGGTCCACCTCGCCACAGGCGGCGATTATCAAGGCATGAAACCCCTGTTCGACGAGTTGGCGGGCCCAGCGGGCCATGCGGACGGGCGACCGCCCGTTGAGCCGTGCGGCCAGCGGGATCTGCCGCCGGTACTCTCCGCCCAGCAGCCGGCACAGGGGCTGGCCCGCGGCCCGGCCCACCAGGTCCCACGCGGCCATTTCGACCGCGGCCCGCAGCGGCGGACTGCCGAAGGCATCGATCAGTTGCAGTTCCTCGATGTCGAAGATGCTCCGGCCTTCGAGCACGGCCAGCAGCAGGTCGCGTCGCGGCGCCAGCTCGCCGGGCCGCCACGCAACGCCCGCCTCGCCCCAGCCCTTCAAGCCCCGCTCGGCGCTGAGCCGGACCAGGAGCGACCGCACCGGCTCGAGCGAGTCAGTCCGGGGGACCTCAACCAGGTGCAGTTCCAGGTCGGTGATTTTCATGGGCTGTCAGTTGTCAGTTGTCAGTTGTCAGTTGTTGGTCCGCCTTCATCCTTCATCCTTTATCCTTTATCCTTTATCCTTTATCCTTTATCCTTCGTCCTTCGCGGAGGGTTTTGGGTAGCGGAAAACTTACCTGGTCCCGGCAAACGCTCTCGGACTGGACCGTTGCGCCGAAGCGGTCCGCCAGCAACGCCACGCAGTCGCGGACGACGCTCTCCGGGGCACTGGCCCCCGCCGTGATCAGCACGGTCTCGTCGCCCGAAAACCACGAGAGGTCGATGTCGGCCGGCCCGTCGATCAGGTGCGACACAGTGCCGGCGGACCGGGCCAGCTCGGCCAGGCGGCGGCTGTTCGAGCTGTTCCGGCTGCCGACCACGAGGACCATCCGGGCCTCCGACGACAGTTTCCCAACGGCCTCCTGCCGGTGTTGCGTCGCGTAGCAGATGTCGTCTTTCGGCGGACCGACGATTTTGGGGAATCGCGCGCGGAGCCGCCCGATAATGGCCTCGGCCTCCGTCAGCGAGATGGTCGTCTGAGTAAGATACGCCAGCCGGTCCGGGTCGTGTACCTCCAGGGAGTCCGCATCCTCGATGGTCTGGACGAGGCGGAAGGCCTCGGGGGCCTCGCCCATCGTGCCCAGCACCTCGTCGTGGCCGGCGTGCCCGATCAGCACGATCGTGTAACCCCTGGCGGCAAGGTGAATTGCCTCGCGGTGGACCTTGGTTACCAGCGGGCAGGTGGCGTCGATGGTCGCCAAGTGCCGCGCGGCGGCCTGGCGGCGGACTTCCGGCGAGACGCCATGGGCCGAGTACAGGAGATGGGCCCCCTCGGGCACCTCCGCCAGGTCGTTCACAAACACGACCCCTTGGTTGCGGAAACCCGACACGACCCAAGAATTGTGCACGATCTCGTGATAGACGTAAATCGGCGTGCCGTACCGCCGGATCGCCTGCTGGAGGCTCTCGACGGCCATGTTCACCCCGGCGCAGAAGCCCCGGGGGGCGGCAAGGATGATGTGCATGGTTCCCTCCTGGGAAAAGGGGGACAGTCCCCTTTTTCCCACGCCGGAAGACATCATAATGGTACTATGTTTGCCGGCGAATTGGAATTATACGGCCCCGGGGCCCCCGAGCGCAAGCCGCCTTCGCTCCGCGAGAGCCGGCGGTACTGCCTGCGGCTGGCCCGGCGGCATTACGAGAACTTCACGGTCGGCAGTTGGCTCTTGCCGCGAGGACTTCGCCAGCATTTTGCCAACCTCTACGCTTATTGCCGCTGGGCCGACGACCTGGCCGACGAGACGGGCGACCCGGCGCGAAGCCTCGCGCTGCTGGACTGGTGGCAGCAGTCGCTCCACGCCTGCTACCGCGGCGAGGCCCGGCACCCGGTCTTTGTCGCCCTGGCCGACACGATCCGGCAGTTCGATATCCCGTGTGACCCGCTGGCCGATCTCCTGGCGGCCTTCCGGCAGGACCAGGAGGTCCGGCGTTACGAGGACTTCGGGCAATTGCTCGATTATTGCCGCTACTCGGCCAATCCCGTGGGGCGGCTGGTCCTTTACCTCGGGAAGTGCCATACCCCCGAGCGGGTCCCACTGGCCGACTCGATTTGCACCGGGCTCCAGTTGGCCAATTTCTGGCAGGACGTCGATCGCGACTTCCAGCGGGGCCGGGTCTACCTGCCGCAGGCCGACTGCCGGCGGTTCGGCTGCGACGAGGCGATGCTGGCCCGGCGACAGTATAGCGAATCGCTCGGGCGGCTGCTGGCTGCCCAGGTCGATGAGGCGGAGGGGTTCTTGCGGCGCGGGCTGCCGCTGGTGGACCTCGTGCCGCACCGGCTGCGGCTCGACGTGGCCCTGTTCGTCCACGGCGGACTGGCCGTTCTCCGCGCGATCCGCCGGCAGAACTACGACGTCTGGACCTCGCGGCCCGTCGTCTCGAAGCTGGAAAAGGCCCGCCTGCTCTGGAACTGTTGGTGGCAAATCAAACGCGGAATCATCCCGAGCCCATGAACTCCTTGCCGGAATCGGTTCGACGCAGTTATGGGACGTGCCGCCGCATGGTGCGGCGCAGCGGCTCGAATTTCCCGGCCGCATTCGTGCTCTTGCCGGACGCGAAGCATCGGGCCATGGACGCCCTCTACGCCTTCATGCGCCACAGCGACGATCTCGTGGACGATCCCCGGCCCGGCTGCCCGCCGGCCGACGCGCTCGGCGAGTGGCGGACGGCCGTCGAGGAAGCCGTCGGAACGACTCGGCGGGCAAGCCCGCCCGCTA
>JBEKCP010000602.1:0-3648 GCA_050014815.1 Thermoguttaceae bacterium
ATGGCTGGCCCACTGGGAGGCCGCCGGGGTCCACGTGGCGGCGGCCATCGCCCGGCGGCTGATCCGATGCGAGTTGACGCGGCAGCCGGAGATTCCCTTGACCCTGGTGCGCGAGGCCCTCGAATTGGCCGCCGGCAGCCCCCAGGTGCGGATCCAGCTCAACCCGGCCGACCACCAGGCGCTGGGCAATCAGGTCCAAACGCTGGTGGCCGAGATGGCGGGCCTGGGCGAGGTCCAGATCGCCCCCGAGGAGTCCGTCACGCCGGGCGGTTGCCGCGTCGAGACCCGCTTCGGCGTGATCGACCAGCAGTTCGAGAGCCAACTCGCCCGCGTGGAAGAAGAATTGACGCAGTAACGATCTTGGATTTCAGATTTTAGATTTTGGATTTCAGAGTTCAAATCCCAAATCTCAAATCTCAAATAAATCCAAAATCTAAAATCCAAAATCCAAAATCTATGCACCGCCTTGCCGAACAACTCGAAGCCATCATGCCGACGGCGCTTGAGGGAAGCGTTGCGCAGACGGTGGGCTTGACGATCGCGGCGACCGGGTTCCCCGCGCCGGTGGGGGCGGTCGCCCAGATCCATCGCGAGGCCGCCGCGCCGCTCATGGCCGAGGTGATCGGCTTCCGCAACGAACTGACGCTCCTGTATCCCCTGAGCGACCTCGGGGGTATTCGGCACGGCAACCGCATCCGCCTGGTGCGGACGGCAAAGTGGCTCCGCGTGGGCGACGGGCTGTTGGGCCGCGTGATCGACGCCTCGGGCCGCGCGGTCGACGGCAAGCCGCAACCGGTACTCGACGACCGCGTCTCGTACCGCCGGGCGCCGCCCCACCCATGTACCCGCCCGCGGATCGACCGCCCGCTGGCCACGGGTGTTCGGGCCATGGACGGCCTCGTGACGTGCGGGAAGGGGCAGCGGATGGGGGTGTTCGCCGGCTCCGGAGTCGGCAAGAGCGTGCTGTTGGGAATGATGGCCCGCTACACCGACGCCGAGGTCATCGTCATCAGCCTGGTCGGCGAGCGGGGCCGGGAGGTCAACGAGTTCATCCAACGGGACCTGGGACCGCAAGGGCTGGCCAAGAGCGTGGTCGTGGTGGCCACCAGCGACGAGCCGGCGCTGGTAAGAGTGCAGGCCGCCTCCACGGCGGCGGCGATCGCCGAGTACTACCGCGACCGGGGCAAGGACGTGCTCTGGCTGATGGACTCGGTGACGCGGTTCGCCCTGGCCCAACGGGAGATCGGGCTGGCCGCCGGCGAGCCCCCCGCCACCCGCGGCTATCCCCCCTCGGTCTTCGCGGTGCTGCCGAAGCTCGTGGAGCGGGCCGGCCGGAGCCCCCGCGGCAGCATCACCGCCTTCTTCACCGTGCTGGTCGAAGGGGACGATCCGAACGAGCCGGTCGCCGACGCCGTCCGCAGCCTGCTGGACGGCCACACGTGGCTTTCGCGGGACCTGGCGGCCCGCGGGCACTACCCGGCCGTCGACGTCCTCGGAAGCCTCAGCCGACTCATGCCCGAGGTGACCACCGAGGAGCACCGGCGGGCGGCCGCGGGCGTCCGCGAGATCATGGCCGTCTACCGCGCCCACGAGGACCTGATCTCGATCGGGGCGTATCGCCGCGGGAGCAACCGGATGGTCGACGTCGCCATCGAGATGCAGGACGAGTTGAACCGTTATCTCCGCCAGCGGGTCGACCAGCCGTGTACGCTGGACGAGGCCCGCGCGGCACTGATACAACTCTACGCCCAGGCCGCCAAGCGGCTTGGCGACGAATCATGAGCGCGTTTCGGTTCCGGTTCACGCCGGTCTTGCGGCTCCGCGAGGCGACTCGCGAAGAGCGAAGAGCGGCGCTGGCCGAGGCCTACCGCGTGGACGACGTTCTCCGCCGGCGACTGGAGGCCGTGGCGGCGGAAATAGAACGGCTCCGCGGCATCTCGCGCCAGGCGGCGAGCCCGGGACCGGTCGACGTCGATCGGCTCGTCGAGACCCAGCGATACCAACTGGCCCTGCAGATCCAGCAGGCGCAGATCGCCGCTCAGCGCGACAACATGGCCGCCGAAATCCAGCGCCGGCGGCAGGCCCTGCTGGAGGCCGACCGCGAGGTCCGCGTGCTCGAAAAACTCCGCCAGCGCCAGGCCGAGCGCCACCGCCTTGAAGAGGACCGCCGCGAGACCAAGCGCCTCGATGAAGTCGCCCGGCAGAAGCTCCTGCGGGAGGTTGCCTTATGATCGCCCGGTCGCTGCACGCCCTTTCGACGGAATCACCCGGAACCTTGGCCAGATCCAACTCGCCTGCTCCCGCAACCCGACTGGTCTGGAACAGAAAGGCCAAAACCTGTACGCTACCGACATCAACCATCGAACGATGGACCCCCTGAGGAACGGATTCCCATGGCCAACGACATTGAGAAGCTGCTGGCCGAGGCGGGCTCCTCGCCGCCGGCCCCGGCCCCCCCGCCGCCCGCCGCCCCGGCCGAACCCGAGGCCGACATCGCTCCGCATGACATCGACTACCTGTTGACGCAAGCGGAGCGGGCCCTCCAGTCGGTCGACGCGGTCGGCGAGGGCGGTCTGCCCTCCGGCGTTTCCTCCTATCGCCTCGAAGAATTCTCCGGCGGCCCCGACGCCGCGGAGACCGCCACGCTCGACCTGGTCCGCGACGTGGAGCTGGACGTGAAGATAGAGTTGGGGCGGACCCAGATGTACCTGGAAGACGTCTTGAGGCTCCGCAAGGGATCGGTCGTGCCGCTGGACAAGCTTGCCGGCGATCCCGTGGACATCTACGTCAACCAGCGACTGGTGGCCCGGGGGGAGGTGCTGGTCTTGAACGACAATTTCTGCGTTCGCGTGGCCGAGCTGATCGTGGGAGGCGATGTTTCGAGTTGAGTGGAAACGTGCAAGGAAGCAGCCCTGTGCCCATTATCGCGAGATGGCTTGGCCTGATCTTTTTGATCGGCGGTTCCGCCGCATGGGCGGCGGAGGACGGAAAAGGGGACAGGTACAATTTGCCGGAACGGCCCGCGACCAACGTTCCGTCGGTGCCCGGCTCCGCACAAATGGGGACTGTCCACTTTTTCCGGCAGGCCAAGTACGTCAATTCGCCCGAGACGCCCCTGTTCACCAAGAGTCACCTGCTCTATGGCCTCGACCTCGCCCGCGATGCCGTTCGCAAAAGCCGCACGGCACTGGTGATGGAGGGCTATACCGACGTCATCGTGGCCCATCAGTACGGCTTCGAAAACGCCGTGGCCGTGCTCGGCACGGCCCTGGGCGAGAACCACGTCCGCATCCTGAAGCGGTTCGCCGACCGCATCGTCCTGGTGCTCGACGGCGACGAGGCGGGGCAGAAGCGGGCCAACGAGGTCCTGCAACTCTTCGTCGCCGAGCAGGTCGACTTGCACGTGCTCACCCTGCCCGACGAACTCGACCCCTGCGACTTCCTGCACCAGCGGGGCGCGGAGGCGATGGCCGAGCTGCTGGCCAACCGGGCGGTGGATGCCCTGGACCATGCGTTTCAGGCGGCCACGCGCGGCGTGGATCTCGATCGCGACGTGCATGCCGCGTCGCAAGCCCTGGAGCGGCTGGTGGGCATTCTGGCGCAGGCCCCCCGCCTGCGGCACGACACGACCCGCGAGGATCGCCTGCG